>JAJFFD010000020.1 GCA_021776805.1 Planctomycetota bacterium | reverse complement strand
ATCAAGGCCAATCATGAACTTGGCCTGGAGCTCTGGAAGACCGGCAATATCGATGCGCAGTTTCTGGCCATCCTGCTCATCAAGCCGAAGAACCTCTCGTCGGAGGAGTTGGACGAGATGGTGCGCGATCTCAGCTTTGTGCATGTCGCCGACTGGTTCAATTCGTACCTGGTCAATAAGCACCCGAACAAGGAGGAGCTGCGCCAGATCTGGATGAAGGAGAAGCACCCGATGGCTGCGCGCTCCGGTTGGAGTCTAACGGCAGCGCGGATTGCCAAGGATGCGGAGGGGATCGATCTGTCGGGGATCCTGGACCGCATCGAGAAGGAGATGGGCAAGGCTGCGCCTGAGACTCAGTGGACCATGAACTTCGCGCTCGTGGAGATCGGCATCCACTGCAAGAAGCTCCGCAAGCGCGCCATCGCCATCGGGGAGAAGCTGGGTATGTACCGGGACTTTCCGGTCCCCAAGGGCTGCACCTCACCTTTCGCGCCGATCTGGATCGGGGAGATGGTGAAGCGGCAGGGGTGAGAGTGGGGAGCCAGGCTCCGTACCTGCAGGGCTCAGCAAGGCAACGCCCACATGGGCTGCGGATAGGCGCGGGGACTAGGATTTGGAACTACGATCCGCCCACTAGAAGAACACGGGATGACCGAGCTGTCTCGATAGCCGCGGTCGGAATCGATCGCTGTCATAGTATGTGGCAACGTCCAATGGTCGCGCCCCATGTGCGGGATTCGGAAGGGCAGTATGTGAGTAGACGCCACCCTCCAGGCAGACCATTTGGTCGGTCTTGTCCTGTGCGATCAGCTCGACAGCGAGGGCGCCAAAGGTGTTGGCGATGATCTTGTCCAAGGCGTGAGGATTGCCACTGCGCAAGTCGTAGGTGACATCGAGGACGCGAGTGTTCAGGCCGGTTACGCGCGAAATCGTGTCACCCAGCAGCTCACCGACGTTCGCCTTCTTGCGGTGACCGTAGGCATCCGGGAGGCCGATGCGTTGGATCTCCCCCCCTTCCCACATGGCCCCCTCGGAGCAGATCACCAGCGCGTATTTTTGCTCGTTCTTCTCGTAGTCCTCCATGACTCGCTGGCAAAGCTTCTCCATATCGAAGCGATGCTCGGGAATCAGGCAGCGAATGTCCGACAGCGCCATCGCTGTGCCGAGCGCCGTAAACCCGGCATTGCGGCCAAAGATGCGAAACACACCGACTAGCTCGCCAGATGCCAGATGGGTTCGTTGCCGGTTGATGAACTCGTCTGCACGCATGAGCGCGGTTTCGAAGCCGATGGCGTACTCCGTACCACGGACGTCGTTGTCCATGGTCTTGGGAATACCGACCACCGGGAAGCCCTGCATGCTGAGGGTGTGAGCGTAGCCGAGGGTGTCGTCGCCGCCGATCGCCACCAGACAATCGATGCCAAAGCCTTCGAGGTTTCGGATCACTTCCTGGGTGAGGTCGTACAGCTCTTCTCCCTCAGCCTCGACCCGAGGCAGCTCACCGATGCGGCGCTGCAGGCGGGTTGGAATATCGGCCATCCGCACCCGGTCTGGCCGGGCCCGACTGGTGTGCAAGAACGTGCCACCGCGACGGTCGACCGTGCGCACCAGTTCGTCAGTCAGGGGGACAACTTCGACGGCCTCGGCAGTTGCCGTGTCAAATCCCATGTGCATTGTTCCTCGCCATCCTCGCCGGATTCCAGTGACATTGGCATCACCGCTACCCTTTCGTAGCCAGCCGCGGTCCTTGGCAGCGTGGTAGACAGACTTGATGGCTGCGTTGAGTCCGGGGACGTCTCCTCCCCCTGTGAGGATTCCTATATGCTTCGCACTCATGCCCTAACTCATATGCGGGGATTCGATCCAGAACGTGAATTGGAAAGCGCCGTCATGGCAGTCCGCAGCGGCGCCCAGCTGGTGCGTCGCTTTCGCTATGATCCGGGGGCTTCCCACATCAAAGCGGACGGCAGCACTGCCACCGATGTCGACATTGCCAGCGAAGAGACGATAAGGCAAGTCCTTAGTGCTCGCCATCCTGACCACGGTATCGTCGGCGAAGAGTGTCCGCCGACATCCGGCAGCGCGCCGGAGTATCTCTGGTATGTGGATCCACTCGACGGTACCCGAGTCTACGCCGCTGGGCAGGACAATTGTTGCGTTGCAGTGACGCTGACGCGAGAAGGGCTGCCACTCCTCGCAGCTGTGGCTGTGCCCTTCACCGGCGAACTCTATACAGCCGTCCGCGATCGACCATCCCTGCTCAATGGTCGGCAGATTCAGGTAAGCCCGGCACACCCGCTTCCCCCTGCGGAATTCCTGCTCTACTACGATCGCCCTGAGCCCGTGCTCGCTTCCCTTCTGAGCGCCGGCGCCAAGGGGGAGCTTGGTCGCCTTACCATGCTGCCCGGGTCCTTCATCCTCAGCGCCTGCCGAGTCGCTCGTGGAAGCTATGATCTGTTTCTCGCTGTGAAGCGAAACTCAGGCCCCCTGATGCCTTGGGACCTGGCCCCGGCCACTCTGATGCTTTCTGGTGCGGGTGGAGTTCTCCAGGACCTCGAGGGGCGAGCGCTTGGTGGAATGATCCCGGCCCGAGAAGCTCTGGCTGGCGACGGCGTGATGGTCACTGACCTCACTGCCCAATTCGGTCCGCGAGTCCGCGATCCCAAGCCCTTCATGTCTTGGGCACGCAGAGAGGAGGCAGTATTCGCCCGCCTCGCGGGCTTGATCCGAGGTCAACAGGCTTGCTGCGTCATCGGCGTGTCGGGCGCCGGAGGCGGCATCGGCAAGAGTAGCTTTGCTCGTGAGTTGGCCTCTCTCTTGGGAGAGACCGACTGTCATATCATTCGACTCGATGACTACCTGATCCCGCGTGGTGAGCGCGATGCCCGCAACATCAGTGCTCACGATCCGGCGGCCAGCGACTTGCAGCGCGCGGCTCGAGATATCCTGCAGTTGAGAAACGGCAAGTCCTGTAGCAAGCCGGTCTACGACCATGCGCTTGGACGCGCAACTGCTGAGGAGTCGATCGAGCCAGCGCGTTACTACCTGCTTGATGGTGTGCATGCACTCGATCCAGAGCTTCGGCCGCTGGTCGATTGTGGCATCTACCTGGAAGCTTCCCCTTCAGCGCGAGCGCGCCGCATTCGCCGAGACGTTGAGGAGAAGGGGGTCACGGAGACCTATGCCCGGGCTGCCTATCAGCGGCTCGAGGGGGAGTACCTGAAGCACCTCGCACCGCTCAAGGGCAAGGCCGATCTTGTCTTGCGGATCGACTCGAAATTCAGTCTGCAGTGGGGTGAGGAGAATCCTGGAGTCAGTCTGTAGCACGCAGCGGGGGAGAGGCCGACTCCGGATCCGGCTTTCTGAGGCAGCCCTCTGGGCTCAGTCCTTCTTCTCCACGTACTTCCCCTGGAAGGAAAGCACCGGTTCTCCGTTTCCGGTGACTCGATACTCGACCACCGTCTTTGGCTCACCCTTCGCATCACATGCCACCGTGGTTTGGATAGCCACCGGCAGCCTTGCCTCGGTCTTGTAGGTGCCCACTACGAAGTCGTTGCCGACCCAGTTCGCATTCATCATCGTGGCCTTGCCGCTGCTATCGAGGACGATGTTCTTGTAGCACTGGTCCAAGGCGCTCCAAGCGATCGCGCCTCGCCCCTCGTAGCTACCTACTCCCGGAATCGGGTCGCCAACCAGAACAATCTCCAGGGCGTTGCCGCCGAAGATCATGCCCATGGTCTCCGTCGCCATGATGTCCATCTTTGGCATGGCGGGGGACATGATCATCCAGCCCTCCATGCGAAAGCTGCCCACCCAGTTGTTGAGCTTGCTCATCTGTTCGGCCGCAGGCATGAAGGCGGGTATGTCCTTGGCGAAAGATGCGTCGGCGACTTCCTGGCGCTCGAAGATCCCAAGGGAGTGCACGAAGGACTCACCGCTACCAACTGCGCGGCGGATCTCCATGGTGTAGGAGTCGCCTTCGAGAGTCCGTATCGAGTGTTCGATCAAGAGCTGGCCGAGCTCGGTAGTCGAATTGCCTATGAGCATCTTGCCCTCCTCCCAGAGAACCTCGCTGACGCTCACTCCACCCATGTTGTTGAAGGAGTGCATCAGCCACTTCTTGCTCTCCTTGTCGTAGCCATAGTAGTTGCGCATGACGAAGGGGTTGGGGGCGTACGCGCCGAAGTCGATGCTGACGTCCTCTTGGACGAAGTGGCCGCCGAGGATGCTCCGCGCGGTGGCGACCGTGGTCCATTCGCTGGCGGGCGCGTCGGGAGCGAGGCGAAATTCGCCTGTGCCCTGCCAGTGGCCGATGAGCTTGTGGAAGCGGGCTTGCTCTTTGGCAGGACCGCTGGCTTCTTCCTGCGACTTGGCGAATGGGGTCAGGAGGGGGATGGTGACGAGGGCGATCAGCTGAAACTTGCGCATGGTGGTCGACTCCCGGGGTGAGCGGAACGAGTCATGATTCTATGAGCCCCGCATGCCACTGCCAGTCCTCTCGAGGAGGGGCCAATGAGATTAAATCCAGCCAATCGCCCTCGGCTCGCCCTCGGGTCCATGCTCCTATGGGGCAACCAGTCGACACCGAAGCCAGAAGCTCTTCGCGACTGTCCTCACAGTTCCCCAGCATCGCCCCATGTGGATCCTCTCGCGAAGACTCGCCCTCTCTGCCCTGCTCCTACCCCTCGCCTGTCAGGTTCCGGACCCAAGCCCCCCTTCTACCTCGGACTCAGCCAAAATCGATCTCTCCGGCCTGCGCCCCTTTTGGCGGATTGCGGATCAGTTGCTGCAGGATCAGGATCCTCCCCAGTCCGATTGGGAAGATCTCTTCGCCACCCCCGGCTACGCCCTGATGGCGAAGCACGAAGGCTCGGACCGAAACCTCCGCAAGATGTTGCCTCTGGCCCTCAAGCCATCCTTGGCCCATGAGCGCGGGGGGCTCTCTACCGGTTTTTCTGCGATCCTGGTCGAGCACCTCCGCGCTGCAGTCGAGCGGCGCGTAGAGATCGAGGCATTTGCCGAGGAGCTCGCCGCCCGCGATCTCACCAGCGAAGCCATGCGCCTGGTATCGGCCTGGCTCCCAGAGGGAGCGATCCAGGCCTCGGAACCGCCTCTGATATCTTTCAT
The DNA here is from genome assembly GCA_021776805.1 of Planctomycetota bacterium. Classification (GTDB taxonomy): domain Bacteria; phylum Planctomycetota; class UBA1135; order UBA1135; family UBA2386; genus JAJFFD01. The sequence continues at coordinate 4,781 of JAJFFD010000020.1, read as the reverse complement.
TATCCTCGAGCCCGACGCGCGCGGCTACGAACACATCGTCATCGACATCGCCTTTGCCGAAGCGCTGCAGGAGGGACTCACTCCGATCATCGCTCATGAGACCCACCATGTCCTTCGTAACGCGGTCGAGGTAGTGGACAAACCCGTGGGGGACTTTGCCGAGAGCAAGCTTCTGCAGTGGCTAGGGAACTTGAATGCCGAGGGCATCGCCGATCACATTGACAAGCAGGAGATATTGGTCGCGAAGGACTGGGGCGATACACCCACGGGGCAGATCATGGCCATGGTCCAAGGCCGGTACATCGAGGGCTACGAGCGTGCAAATGCGACCCTGGCCACCGTCGATGCCCAGCTTGCTGCTTATGCGGAGGATCCAGGAAGGGCAAAGGAGCAGGGTCAGGTTCTGAGCGAAGTGCTGATTCTGGGCGGGCACCCGGTCGGCTTTCACATGGCAGGAAGGATCCTGCGCGCCTTTGGCAAGGAGCGGCTGGTGAAGGTCTTTGCGGACCCCTTTGCGTTTGCTGTTGAGTACAGCGCAGCGGCCGAGGCTCTTGCCGAGGGGGACTATGTGCTTAGCGAAGAGGGCTTGATCGGGGTGGAGCGTTTGCGGGCGAAGTTCTCGCGCTGAGGAGATGCTAGTGGATCGCCTCGGGTCCTAGTCCTTCGCCAGACTCTTCAGGGCCTGCGCCAGCTCTGATGGGTCGATCTGCAAGTTCACCAGCTGTCCTGCGGTGGTCGAGACCTTGACTGTGACTTGTGCAGGTCTGCTCTGGAGGATGAGAGCGCGGCCGCTCGCCCCGTCCATCAGGCTGAGTTTGATCGCAAAGGTCCCTTCCCTGGGGACTCGGAGTGTGCCGCGGCCATTGCGATCGAGTTCGCCCTGCATTGCCCTCGGCAGCAGGAAGTAGTCCAGTTCCATCGCATTGATCCGGTCCGTGATTGCACCCCGCTTGTCCCGTTCATGACCCTGCTCTTTGAGCTCGATCTTGAGAGCCAGCGAATCAGGTAAGGACTCAAGGCCCTCACTCAGTTGGAACTCGAGATCCGGCAGTGGATCGAGAACTACAGTTTGGCTCTCACGAATTGCCATGAGCTTCTTCGGTTGGTAGCCCTTGGCGAAGACCAGGAGATCTAGGGACGCTTCGGCTGTGTAGATGAATGCGACTCCGTTGCTTGCGGCAAATCCATGCATCGTCGCCAGGGGGTCCGGGTCGTCGATGACAACTTGGGGCTCGACCCGACCGGCTGTGACAATCCGCTCCCCTTGATGATCTTCCACGGTGATCTTGAGCAGGCGCATCTTGCCGCGAAGATCGATGTCCGACAGCCGCGGATCATTGGTGGTCTCACCACTGGTGATCATGATGTTCTCGATGGCGAATACGGCTTCACTTGCAGCGCGCGGTTTGATTTCGAGGCGGTACTCTCCGGGCCAGAGTGCACCCCAAACGTATTCCACCCGTTCTTCTGGCTGTTTCGCAATCTGAGCGAAGAGCCGTTCGTTATAGGGGAACTGCATTCTCGAGGGCCAGGGCATGACCTCAGCGTGGGCGGCAGTTCTGCTTGGAATCAGTTCCAGAAGCGTGTGATGCCATTGCGTAGAGTCGTCCAAGAGCAAGGAAGCCTGCAGGCTTCCACCCGTATCCAGATCAAGGCGCAGATCCTCGGCACCTGCAGCGAACTCAGCGGGGGGTGTCGGCAGGAAGTCCATGCGGTTGCCCATTCCGACTCGGTCCTTCTGGCTCAGGAATAGACGGTAGCGCTGTGCGCGAGCCAAGCCTCTGAGTTCGAATCGACCATCGGAGAGATGAGCGATCTTCACCTCCAGATCGCGAGCCCACTTGTACTTGCCTCCTCGCCTACTGTCAGCGAAGACCCACTTGTCGACCAAGAGATCCAGGTGACTTGCATCCCTGATCTCGCCATCGATGCGCACCTGTCCCGAGGCGATCAAAGGCCGGTTGCCCATGATCAAGTCGCCGAGATCCGTGCTGCGACCATTCAGGGGAATCGCCTTGGGTAGGTCGTAAATCAGAAAAGCGTTCTCATCGGTCCCAGCCCTCGAGTAGGGAGTAATCGTCAGGCTGGCGAGAGTGACTCTCTCATCATCTGCCTTCGCATGTAGGGAGAATCGGCCCTGATCATCGGTGTTGAAGACGTCCCCGTACTTGCGACCATCCTCGGTCGAGAACCTGGCTCGCATGCGTGCCTTGGGCATTGGCTTCTGGTCTTGGCTGAGCAGTCGACCTTGCAAGCTGAAGCTGTCCTCCGGTGGATCCAAGGAAACCTTCACCAGTTCGCCGGTACGGGTGGGTCCGGAAAAGACCTTTTGCACAAAGTCTCCTCCTAGGTGGGCGGTAGCCAAGAAGGTCTTGCCGAGCAGGACCCATTCGAAGGCGCAGATGCGTTCCGCATCAAAGCTGGAAAACCAGCCACGGCCTTCCGACGGTCTCCACTCGGTGATCTCGCGCGAAGTGTTGGCGGGAACTTCGCTCAGGGTGGCATTGTCCAGTTTCTCGGCTCGTTCGGCCGGAGTTCGTGCGCCTGCTCGAATTTCTATCTTCCCGCTGGGGGGAAGCAGCAGGACGATCGGCTTTTCTGGGAGCGCCTCCATGTCGAAGGCAACGCCGCCGTCTTCCATGCCCGGGATGATCGCCTCCGCCAGGTAGGCAGTGCCGGTCTCCCCCTGCCGTTGCCATAGCTCCTGCTTGATTTGCAGATGTGGAATTCTGGCCACGCCATCAGGAGCTTCGGTCAGGGCTTGGGAGGGGCCGAAGTGGCGGCTGGTATCCACCTCGCGGGGGCGAATGGAGATCGGAACATCGACTGCTGGCTGCCTCCTGGAATCCAGCACCTGCACCAGGAGGTCGAGATCCCTTTCGAGCTCAACCCTGAGTTCGAGGTCCTCACCTCGCGGGAGAGAGGCCAGCGGTGGAGAGAGTGTCTCGCCGTAGAGCTGCTCATGGCGGGCGCTGATCTGAAACCACTCTTGCCCGTCCTTTCTTGGAACGAGCACCGAACCGTCCTCTCCGGTTTGGACCGTCGTGCCATAGCGCGAGTTGATCTGCTCCTTGTCTGTGCTGAGACGGTTGTACTCACGCATTTCCTCGGGACTCATGCCTTGGTAGTCGTAGTCGGTGTTGACCAGGTAGGAGATTTTGGCGCCGGGCACCGCTGCCCCTGTTGCTTTGTTGACGACCAGGATGCGCAGCATGCCAAGCTGCTCTCCGGAATCCGGCTTCGGAGCTTGAACCTCAGAGCGTGCGGTTTCGTGGCGAGGGCGCGCTCCTTCTTGACTTGACCCTGACGCATCCACCCCTGCTGCGGCCTTCGATTGGATCTCAGCTGAGCTGGATTCTTCCCCTTCCCCAGCAGGCGCCAGTTCACTCACATTCGATCCGTAGACGAACCAGGCAGCGGTGGCCAGAGCGGCGATTGCGATCAGGACTGCGAGTCTGCGCATAGAACCCTTCCTCGAGCCGGTGATGTTAGTCCCGGTTCCGGGGGGAGACCATCCCATCAGACTCGAGCGACTGGGATTCAGCCGAGCCGGCTACCTGCAGCCTGCCATGGCAAGACTCTTCACCATCACCCTCGCTCTCCTTCTCGTTCAGGCCGGTTTCACCCTCCCCGCCCAGGACCGGGACGCGGGCTGGCGTTCGGACATCGAGTTCTTCGTAGCCGAAGCCCAGCGCGTCCACGCGGATCCTCAGCGCCCGGCCTACGGCGATACCTTCACTGCGGCTGCGGAAAAACTCCAGGCCCAGGTCCCCAGCCTCAGCGACGACCAGGTCTTGGCGCGCATGATGAAACTCGCTGCCATCCTCAATGATGGCCATACGGGCCTTTACGGTCCTGGACCCAATTCGAAGCTGCCCTTCGAGCGCCGCGTCCTGCCCTTCAAGTTCTACATCTTTCCCAGCGGCCTCTACATCATCGACGGTGCGGAGGACTGGGGCGACTTCGCTGGCAATCGGGTCCTGCGCTTTGGCGACGTTACGGCCGAGGAGGTCATGAAGCGCATGTCCGCCTACCGCGGCGTGGACAATGCCCAGACCTGGGCCTGGATGGGCCCCCAGTTCTATCTGCCCAAGCTAGCCCTGCTGAAGGAGGTGGGAGTTGAGGTGACGGAGGGTACGGTCGAGCTCACTCTTTCGGCGATCGAGGGCGAGGAGGAGTCCTTAACCGTGGAGGGCGGGGATTACTCAATGATGCGCAAGCTCCGACCCTTCCCCCTTCGCGATGGGGAGCCGCCTCTCTATCTACAGAAAGTGGACACGAACTACTGGCTGCAGCCCATGCCTGAGCACCAGGCGATGTACCTGCAGTTCAACCAGGTGCGTGATGCCGCCGGCGATCCGATCCCCGCCTTTGCCGAACGGTTGCGGACGGCGCTGCGAGAGAATGACAGCAAGCTCCTGATCGTGGATACCCGACACAACAACGGTGGCAACAACACCCTTTTGCGGCCGCTGGTGCGCGCCTTGATCGAGTTCGAGATGCGCGAGCCGGAGAATCGCATCGTGGTACTGATGGGGCGGAACACCTTCTCAGCCTGTCAAAACTTCCTGAATCGGGTGGAGCGCTGGACGAACGCGACCTTCGTGGGGGAGCCGAGCTCTTCGAGACCAAACTTCGTGGGGGAGAGCAACGAGATTGAACTGCCCTTCAGCAAGGTGCAGGGGAGCATCTCGAACATGTACTGGCAGGATTCGGATCCCTGGGATCAGCGGCAGTGGATCGAGCCGGACGTGGAGGTGCTGTTGACGGTGGATGATTAC
>JAJFFD010000190.1 GCA_021776805.1 Planctomycetota bacterium | reverse complement strand
CACAAAGCTGAGATCGCGCACCATCTCGTCCAACTCCTCCGACGAGAGGTTCTTCGGCTTGATGAGCAGGATGGCCAGAAACTGCGCATCGATATTGCCGGTCTTCCAGAGCTCCAGGCCAAGTTCATGATTGGCCTTGATATTCTTGGCCAGCTTGCGGATGTCGCCTTTGTTGCAGCCGAACTGGTTGTCGGGAGCACCGTACTTCGTGTTGTGCTTTCGAGTCTTCTCGTTGCCGAGGGCTTCGAGTTCCTTGAGGGCCTGCTTGGGAGTCATGGCGGAATTGTAGGGAGGAATCGTTACCAGGCCCCGGTCTAATGCTCCGGGATCCCCAAGCCGGCCACCTCCACCTCCCCCACGTACTCCCGAGCGGCTGGAGCCAGCAGTCCGTGCTTCGCCGCGGCGAAGGTGATCGTCCGCTCCGCACGGCAGGCGATTCCCAGCACTTCCCCCGTGTCGCCGTTGAGGCCGCTGGGGATATCCACGGCGAGCTTCGGACCTGATCCCGCGTTGAAGGCGGCGATCCAGTCGGCGGCGCGACCTCGGACCGGACGATCCAGACCTGTGCCCAGGAGAGCGTCGATCCATACAGCGGATCGATCCCGGGGAAGCTCACCCAAATGGACAGGGTGGCCGGCTGCGCGCAGGATCTCCAACTGCAGATGCGCGTCGGGAGCAGCTTGCGGATCCGGCTCCTTCAGGAGGTAGACCTCTGCGGCACGACCCAGGTGTCGAGCGGCGGCGAGGCCGTCGCCGCCGTTGTTGCCGGGTCCGCAGAGGATGATGAACTGATCGCCCATCCTGCGCGCAGCCTCGGCCACCGCGCGGGAGGCGTTCTCCATGAGCAGGATGGAAGGCATGCGGAAGAGGTTGACCGCGTCCTGGTCGATCTGTCGCGCTTCGGCAACGGAGATGGATTTCATGGCTACTCCTCTCGGACCGCCTGTCGTGCTCGCTGTAGAAGTTCCATGTCCTCGATGGGATCCAGAGCGCGAAAATCGAGGGCACCGCTCTGGGCGCGGCCGAGGAGTTCGCCGGCGCCACGAATGCGCAGGTCCTCTTCGGCGAGGGCAAAGCCATCACGAGTGGCGCAGATGGCGCGACTGCGCTGGGTCTCCTCGCCGCTGAGAATACAGAGGCCGCGAAGCTTACCGCGTCCGATTCGGCCGCGGAGCTGATGCAAGGTGGCCAGGCCGAAGCGATCGGCGCCGATGATGATCATGAGTTGGGCATTGGGCACGTCGATACCGACTTCGAGGACCGTGGTGCCAACGAGGACGCCGAAGTCACCGCGGCGGAAGGCGGCGGTGACCTCCTGGCGTTCCCTGGCTGGCATGCGCCCGTGGACGAGACGGGCATCAAGGTGCTTTGCGAGCTCCTGCTGCATTCTGACGGCGCCGCCCTTCTCCCCCTCCTCGCCGATCTTGGGGCAGACCAGATAGACCTGCGCTCCGCGCCTCAGACAGGCGCGAATGGAGCGGAGGATGCGCGGCCAGGCCTTGCGATCCAGGAAGATGCTCTGCACCGGCCGTCGTCCGGGTGGCAGACCCTCGAGGTAGAGGGGCTGCATGTCGCCGAAGATGGTCAAGGCCAAGGTGCGCGGAATGGGTGTAGCAGTCATCACCAGCAGGTGCGGGTTGCTGCCCTTCTTGATGAGAGCAGTCCGTTGGGCGACGCCGAAGCGATGTTGCTCGTCGATGATCACCAGGCCGAGCTTGTCAAACTCGGTCGACTCGGAGATGAGGGCATGGGTGCCGAGGACAAGCTGGATCTTGCCGATAGACAAGTCCTTGGCGACGCGTTCTCGCTCCGAGGTCTGCAGGCTGCCGCAGAGTAGTTCCACACGGATATCTTCCCCGGCGAGCCAGTCCTGCAGACAGGCGAAGTGCTGCTCGGCCAGGAGCTCGGTGGGTGCGAGGAGGGCGACTTGATGGCCGGAGGAGATCACGTCGAGCGCGGCGGCGAGAGCGACCGCAGTCTTGCCGCTGCCCACGTCCCCCTGGAGAAGGACCGCCATGGCCGCGGGCCCCTGAAGGGAGCGGCGCAGAGAACGAACCGCTGCGGCCTGTTGCTTGGTGAGAGTGAAGGGCAGGCAGCGAGTCAGACGGGCTTCGCTGTCAGCAAGGTCCATGCGCAATTCTGGGGCGAGCACTTGGGCACGGGCGCGAACGATCTTCTCGACTCGGCGGAAGAGTTCGACGGCTTCGAGAATGGCGAAGCGGCGGCGCGCGGCTTCGTGCGCTTCCACCGACTGGGGCTCATGCATGGCCAGGAGAGCGGCCTCGTCCGGTCCGAACTCATCGAGGAGGGAAGCGGGGAGGCTGGCGGCGAGAACCTGAACCAGATCGCAGGCGCCGAGGGCCTGGCGAATCAGGCCGCGTAGGCGGAGCTCGGAGATGCCGGGCACCTCCGGGTAACGGAGGCGGCAGGGCCCCTTGGCCTCGTACGCCTTTGGCATGATCCGCGGCGCCTTGAGGTTCCAGGTCTCGCCACGGCGGTCGAGTTGTCCCTCGAGGATGCGCTCTTCGCCAGGCTCGAGCTGCTTGCGCAGATAGGGTTGGTTGAAGAAGGCTGCCTGGAAGGGCTCACCAGAGGCGGCAAAGAAATCGACGCGCAGCATGTTGCGACGGCCTGGGAGCCAGATGAGCCGGCTGGAGTCGACCCGGGCATGCAGGCGAACCAGCCGGTCGATGGCCCCCTCCTCCGGACCCTCGAGCTCCAGGACCGTTTCCAGACGGCGAGGAAAAAAGCGCAGCAGATCGCCGATGTTGTCGATTCCCGCCGCAGACAGGGTTGCGGCGAGTTTGGGCCCAACTCCCTGGAGCCGAGTCGTCGGCTGGCTCGGCAGGAATCCGGCTGCTGGTCTCTCAGGCTGGGGGCTGGAACTCACAGGCCCATGTTCGGGCTGGCAGGAGTCGACCACAAGCCTGCTCGGGGTTGGAGTCTTCCAGCCCGACTCGCTAGTCTCTCGCGGCCCTTCCCCTGCGAAATACCGATCCTTGAAAACCCTCGAGCCAGAAGACCTGAACTACCTGGAACGCTATGGCTTCGATGCTGAGCTCTTCGAGAGCTGGCAGAGCTTGCTGGCCAAGGGTGAGCTGTCCCTCGAGCAGAACAAGGTCAGCGGTAAGCTGCTGGCGCCCGGGCCAGAGCAGATCAATGCCCTGCCCAAGTCGGATTCGGCGGAGCGCGAAGAGCTGCGGGCCATCGGCCGGGAAGCCATCGGCAAAGGCGAGATGGGATTGGTCATCTTGAACGGCGGGATGGCAACCCGCTTCGGCGGCGTGGTCAAGGGCATCGTCGATGTGATCGATGGTTGTTCCTTCCTCGGTCTCAAACTCAGGGATGTGCAGGCGGTGGAGAAGGCCTGCGGCGGCAAGATCCCTGTCTACCTGATGAACAGCTTCGCCACCGAGGAGGCGACCAAGAAGCACTTGAAGAAGAAGAAGTGCTTCGGCCTGGATCCGAAGCAGGTGCGGCACTTCAACCAGTTCATCTCCCTGCGCATGACTCCCAGCGGGGAGATCTTCAGGACCGGGGACGGGATGATCTCGGCCTACGGTCCGGGTCACGGTGACTTCGCCCCCGCCCTGCGTGCCAGTGGCTGCCTGGATCACTTTCTCGAACAGGGTGGCAAGTACCTTCTCCTAGCGAACGTGGACAACCTGGGCGCGCGGCTCAGCCCCGGAATCCTCGGTCACCACATCCTGCAAAAGGCCGAGGTCACAATCGAAGTTGCACCCAAGTGGCCTGGCGACGTCGGTGGCTCGCCCTTCATGCATGAGGGCAAACTGCAGTTGATCGAGCAGATCCGCTTTCTCGATGACTTCGATCCGGACATCGTGGATGTGTTCAATACGAATACCTTCCACTTCTCCGCCGAGTCTCTCGACCGGGACTTCGACCTACGCTGGTACTACGTAGAGAAGACTGTCGAGGAGAACAAGGCCGTGCAGATGGAGCACCTGGTCGGCGAGATGAGTCGCTTCCTCAAGAGCAACTTCCTCAGAGTGAAGCGCACTGGCCGGCAGAATCGCTTTCTGCCCATCAAGACCCCTGAGGATCTAGAAGCGGGGCGTGAGGAGATCGCTGAGTTTCTCAACCCCGGTCAGTCAGCCTGAGCGATCGGCCTGAGCAGCTGCAGGCTGTACCATTCCTGCGGGTCGGTCCAGACCCGCTCCACACGATAGCCGGCGTTCTCCGCAGTGTGGGCAAAGTCCTCTATGCTCGGCTTGTGGGAGTGCTCGGTGGTGATCACCTCGCCAGCCTCGAAGTAGAAGTCCCTGCCGCCGACATTGACCTTCTGGCTGCGCAGGCTCCGCAGCTGCATGGCGATGCGACTCGGATCTGACTCGTAGACCGCACGATGCTCGAAAGCATCCAGATCGAAGTTTGCCGCCGCCTCGCGATTGAGATGCACGAGCATGTTCATATTGAAGGCAGCGCTGACTCCCTCAGAATCATCATAGGCAGCGATCAAGACTGCAGGGTCCTTCTTCAGATCGACGCCGACTAGCAACTCGCTCCCCGGGCCAGCCAGATGGCCCATGCGCGCCAGGAAGGCGCTGGCGTCAGCAGTGACGAAGTTGCCAATGCTCGACGCGGGATAGAACACCAGGCTCTGCCGCGAATCAGGTAGAGGCTCGGGGAGGGAAAAATCCTCGCTGAAGTCCAGGCAGATCGGCCGTACTTCTACTGCCGGAAAGTCTGCCCGAAACTCGCCGGCCATGGCATCGAGTTGCTCACAGGCGATGTCGATGGGAAGATACTCACGCGGTCGCTGCAACCAAGGCATCAGGCAGCGCAGCTTCTCGCCATCACCACTGCCCGGTTCGATGATGCGTAGATCAGGACCCAGGACGGCGGCGATCTCCGCCCCCTGCGTCTCGAGGATGCTCTTCTCCGTACGGGTCAGGTAGTACTCATCGAGCTCACAGATCCGCAAGTACAGCTCGACTCCCGCCTGATC
>JAJFFD010000189.1 GCA_021776805.1 Planctomycetota bacterium | reverse complement strand
TCTTTGAGCAGGTAGCCGCAGGCACCGGCGCGTAGACCCTCGAAGACATACTCGTCGTCATCGAAAGTCGTCAGAATGATGACCTGCACTCCCGCATGTTTCTTGCTTAGCTCCCGCGTCGTAGCGACTCCATCCATGCCCGGCATCTGCACGTCCATGAGGACGACGTCCACCTCCTGAGTCTGCAGAAGTCTCAGGGCTTCGCTCCCATCGCCCGCTTCACCGACCACCTCGAAGCCCTCCTGCAGCTCGAAGATCAGTCGCAGGCCCTCCCGGAGCAGGGGTTGGTCATCCACCAAGAGCACCCGGATCGATTCGCTCACAGGAGGGGAATCTCCAAGAGCAGATCGAAGTGACCGTTCTCCTGGCCGGCTTGCAGGCGTCCATTGACCAGCGCAGCACGCTCACGCAGGCCGAGCAGGCCGAAGCCGCCGCTGCCGTTCTCACTCGGCTCTGCAGGATTGCGCACCTGCAATGCGACCTGCTCATTGCCCATGCGCAGGGCCATGCTCGCATCGCCCTTGCCATGCTTTCGCACGTTGGTCAGAGCTTCCTGCGCGACTCGATAGACTGTTCTGTAGATCTCCCCGGGCAGCTCAGGCGCATTGCCACTCAGATCGAGATCGACTCGCAGCCCGGTCTGCCGTGCCTTCTCCGCAAGTTCGTCGATGGCCTGGTCGATGCGCATCGGCAGAGGTTCTTCCCGCATGGCTGCCACAGCCCGGCGAACGTCCTGTAATCCCTGGTCCGTGACCCCGCGCGCCTTGTCGATCAGATCCCGCGCCTTCTCCTGATCTACCGCCAGCATCTGTTCTGCCGCCATCAACTGTACATGCACGGTGGTCAGGGCATGACCGACACTGTCGTGGATCTCGCGAGCGATGCGATTGCGCTCTTCGGCGGTTGCCAAGGCTGCCGTATGCCGTGCAGTCTCTGCCAAGTCTGCGTTCAAACGATCCACCTCTGCCTTTGCCCGCCAAGTACTGCGCAGCACCTGGGCGAAGAGCACACCAAAGAAGATGCCTGTGCCCGAGGTGAAGGCGAAGCCGATCAATTCGAGATCGAAGTCCATGCCTAGGGCCAGGCTCGGAAGCAGGTCCAGCAGGGTCAGGCTGATGGCAAAGAGGATCGCTGCGCGCCGTTCGAGGAGGATGCCCGCCTGTGCTGCCAGGGGGATCATGATGATGGGCACCGGTCCGTAGCTGTGCGCCAGGTAGATGATGCCCAGGGCTAGTACGGTTTGAACGCTGAGGTAGGGGAGGTGGCGCGAAGGCCATTGCTCGATGCGCGTCCAGCCGTAGGTGCCGATGGCGCAGTGGGCGAGGATGCAGGCGACCAGGCCGATGTAGGCGGAGCTAAAGGCTGCGTAGTGGATCAGTGCCGGCCCAGACGCGGCGAGCACGGTGATCACGAGCAGAGCGAGGAGCTCGATGGACAGGTTCTGGGGTTTGACCGGGCGTAGCTTCATCTGGAGGGGCGCATCATAGGGTGTTATGCCTGGGTGGGGGTCATGGGGTTTGGTGACGGGGGGTCATGGGTGTCCCGCTGATTCGTGAAAAGGGAGGAGTAACTTCGTTGCGGTGGGGTCCTAGGGACCGGCGACGAGAGCGCCTCTCACCCGCCGTTCCTCCCGCGTCCCGAACCCTGCGTGCCATGAGAGAGTCGACTACGCTCACACTGCTGATCCTTCTGCTCTTGGGTCTGATAGTTGGGGGGATCTTTCTTTGGTCAGGACCGGAGGCCGCCCCAGTGAAGGGTGATGATCAGGCATGGCAATCAACCGAGCGCGTCGCGGGCAGCATCGAAGTCGGTGACAGGCCCTCTGCCACGCCGAGGGAAGCGGCGCCGCCGGCCGAACGACAGATCCCTGCTCTCTCAGAGAATCAGGTCAAGGGGCGATTGGTGAGTGGAGAGAAGGGTCTGCCTGGACTCGAGCTGGATCTCCAATTCCGAAACGACCAGCGCCGCATGCAGTCGGCATGGACAGGAGTGAGCGACGCGGATGGTCGTTTCCTGGCGATGGATTTGCCGCCGAGAAGATACGGATTGAAGGTGTCTGGTCCGGGAGTCCCCCAGGGACTCGAGTTCGAACACTTCACTCTGAACCCGGGGCATGGATTCGATCTGGGTGATCTGAGAGTGCCGGATGCTGGAGCCTTGTGGGGACGCGTCTTGTATCCGGACGGCGAGGTGGCTTCTGGAGTGCGTGTTTACCAGCACTACTCGATCAACTCTCTGAATCGACACTTCAATCTCGGAGCCGATCCGGACGGCGAAGACGCAGATTCGAGTGTCATGACGGACGCGGAGGGGAAGTTTGCGTTCGCAAACCTAACCCCAGGCCAACATCGGGTTCTCGCAGAGGTCGAGGGATTCGTTCTCAGCGAAGTGAAGTTCGTGGTGGAAGAAGGTGTGGATGGGGAGATGCCCGACCTACTGCTGTCGTCCGGTGGGACGATTCAAGGGAAGGTCTTCGCTCCGGACGGCAGTCCGATCCCCGGAGCGAGAGTAGTCCCCTTCCCGTTCAACCTGGGCACGTTTGCAGAACGGATGGCGCAGGACTGTGCTGCTGATGGCAGATTCAGACTTGCTGGGCTCGGCCCTCTGGATGAAGTGCTATTCGAAGCGCCTGGCTATGTGTCGAGTAAGTCGCGGTACACGAACCTCAACACCTATGCGGACTCTGTGCTGATAGAGCTCAAGCCCGAACTCACCCTGCATGGCAGGGTCGAGGGGCTGGCAGGCGCGAAGGCGACGGTGGAAGTGCGGCCGGAAAACCTGAATGTCAGTGTGTTCCCCTCGCTGCGTAAGGCGGTGTACATTGATCATCCTGTTGCTGATGACGGAACCTTCGTGATTGAAGGGCTCTTGGAGCGGGATTACAGGATTACGGCCAAAGCAGAAGGTGTGGGTAAGTCAGAGACTCAGAACTTCTACTTGTCCTCAGGCATGGAGCCTCTGGTCCTGGAGATCGAGAGGCGGAGGAACATC
>JAJFFD010000188.1 GCA_021776805.1 Planctomycetota bacterium | reverse complement strand
CTCTGAAAATCTGTGGAGAGAACTGTTGAAACTTTGGGAAAAGGTGGCAACATGCAAGCACTGGTTGGCCAGCACCTGAACACTTGGATGCGACCTGACCGGGTCGAGCCTTGGCTCGATCGACGAGATACAAAAGAGAACACCTATTCGTGGCAAGGCTGTGGGGTGGAGACCTGATTCCCCCTCCCTAACCGCCCTCTCCATTCCATAGTCTTCCACGCATTCTGGGCCTCAGCACTGACCGGCTGGGGCCCAACTTTTTTGGTGCTATCTCAGACATATATTTAGGAGAATCTCCCGGGCACTGGTGGGGGCATCGGCCCTTGGCGTCGGCCCAGCCAGGTCATCTAAGGTCAGTTTTTGGAACGAGCTAGGAAAACCCGATAGAGCTCTTAGAGGGAATGGACGCAGGAGCGAAACCTGGGTCTCGATCGGATCTAGCCAAGGCAGATGAAGAAGCCCGGATTTCGGAGAAGCAGCAAGGGAAAGTCGCCAAACAGCCCCGAGGGCGATTCCTCGGAGGCGCTGGCAGCTCGCGCGCCTTTCAATCAGGCTCAGGTCCTTTACCTGATGAAGACCGAATTCGCGAGGGCGAGACGGCATGGCTTCGCCCTGAGCTGCATTCTGGTACAGGTAGACCGGCTACAGGCGCTCTGCGACATCCACGGCATCGATCTCAAGGGGAAGCTCCTGGCAGCCCTTGCAGATATGCTGGGCGAGGTTACCCGTGGCCACGATCACATAGGCACCGCCACGGAGGATCGATTTCTCCTCCTCCTGCCCCATACAGCTGAAGAGGAAGCCAAGGTGGTTGCGGCACGCATCCTCGAGCGCTTCGGTAAGCTGGAACTGAGTTCCGGAGCGGGGGTGCTGCCCCTGAGCCTCAGTATCGGATTGGTCGCCAGTGATGAACAGGAGGCGATGTTCTTCGATACGATCGTTGCTCAGGCCGAGGTTGCGCTGGAATGGGCCATCGAGGATGGTGGCAACCGGGTCAGCTGCTTTGAGAAGGATCGCTACCTGGGTCCGGACGGCACCGCCTCGGTGCCACGATGAATGAAGATTCTCCTGGTTGAGGACGAAAAGACGATCGCGATTACCTTGCGCGATGATCTCCTGGCAGCGGGCCATGAAGTGGTTCACAGCGAGGACGGTGCGCGAGGTATCGAGTTGCTCGCAAACACGGCCTTTGACGCGGTCATTACCGACGTGCGGCTTCCTGGAGCGGATGGCGTGAGCGTTCTGAAAGCCGCCAAGGAATCCCGGCCGGATACAGAGGTGCTCATGATCACTGCCTATGCGACCATCGAGCAGGCCGTCGAAGCGATGCGATTAGGGGCGGACGATTACATCCAAAAACCGTTCTTGAATCAGACGGTGGTTGATCGCGTCGAGAGGATCAGCAAGGTTCGTCAGCTACTCGATCAGAATCGCCAGCTAAAGGCCGCTTTGAAAGGCGATCGTGGGTTGCCAGGCGTCATCGGCCAAAGTCGGAGAATGAATGATGTGTTCGGCGTCGTCCGGACCGTCGCTCCCAACGATGCCTCGATCTTGATTCAAGGCGAGAGTGGGACTGGCAAAGAGTGCATTGCCAAAGCGATTCATCAGTTGTCGGCGCGATCCGACGAGGCCTTCATCGCCTTGTCCTGCGGCGCACTGCCTGACACGCTTCTGGAAACCGAGCTCTTCGGTCACGAACGAGGTGCCTTCACGGACGCTGGCAAGCAACGCAAGGGGCGTTTCGAGCTCGCGGATCGAGGGACCATCTTCCTCGACGATATCGACGACATGCCCCAGCAGACTCAGGTGAAGTTGCTCCGGGTTCTGCAAGAGCGCGAGTTCGAGCGGGTTGGCGGAGAGGTGAGCATTCAGGTCGATATTCGTGTCATCAGCGCAACGAAGGTTCCTCTCATCGACATGGTCAAAGAGGGCAAGTTTCGCGAAGACCTCTACTACCGCCTGAATGTCGTGCCCATCCAACTCCCCCCGCTGCGGGATCGTTCGGGAGATGTTCCCCTCTTGGTTCAACACTTCATCCACAAGCTCAGCAATGGCCGGGCCTACACGGTCAAGACAGACGTCCTCGAGGCCATGTGCTCCTATTCATGGCCCGGTAATGTGCGCGAGCTCGAGAATCATGTCGCACAGGCGGTTGCCATGGCTGGGAACGCAAGGGTCTTGAAGAAGGAGCACCTGCTGCCTGTGGACAAGACGCGAAGGGCGGCATTGGAGCCGCCGACTGATCTGCGACCGCTGCGGGAGGTAATGACGAAGGCCGAAAGGAAGCACCTGGAAAAGGTGCTCCGTGCAGTGGGCGGCCACAGGAGCAAGGCGGCCTCCGTATTGGGGATCAGCCGCAAGGTGCTCTGGGAGAAGCTCAAGGACTACTCCATCGAATGAGCGTGATCCTGGCCAGTCTGCTCGCAGTCTTGCCAAGCCTGGCACCGCAGGGCGGTCAGCGAAACCGGTCTTCATTCGAGACGGTTCTGTATCTGCATGGTGGCCCGAGTCGCGACGCCGACTTCTTTCGCCGGAGCAGGGCGATGGGGTTCACAGCTGTGAGCATTCCTGCCGGTGCCGATCACCAAGCCGCGGTAGAAGCCGGGCTCGAATACTACTTGGACCAAATTGTTGGCAAGGGAGTCTTGGAGCTACGTGACGAACAGTGGCGGCCAATCTTCGAAAGCTATCAGGAAAAGCGTGACCCGAGACTCTTGCTGCGTCCTGCCTGTCTCTCCCAAGTGGAGACTCGAACTGCCCTTCTGCAGATGCTTCGAGCTCGTGCGAGCAAGGCCACGGACCATCAGCCTTTCGCGGTATCCTTTGGCGATGAGATCTCTCTGACGCGAAGGGCCAGCCCCTTGGACCTTTGTCAGCATGAAGCCTGCCAGGAGGCCTTCAGGCTGTTCTTGCGGGGGCGCTATCGCAACATCGTCAACCTCAATCGCGCCTGGGATACGAGCTACCTTTCCTTTCTGGAGGTCTATCCCTGGACAGCAGATCAAGTGCGGAGTCGTGAGTTGTCCGGTACTAGCCTGCCAGAGAATCTACGACCCTGGTCGGATCACCTCGAGTTTCGAGATGCACTGCTCAGCTCAGTCATCGAGGCGATGACGGTGGTTGGGCGCAGCGTTCTGCCCAATACGGCTTTCGGACTGACTGGTATGCAGCCGCCTTCAGCCTATGGTGGCCACAACTATGGCAGGCTCATGCCTGGCATGAGCTTCTTCGAGGCCTACGACATCGGTGGTGCACGCGAGTTCGCTGCCAGCCTCGCCAGTCCCGGCAGTCTGCAGATGATGACGATTATGCCACCTGCCAAGGGTGAACCGCTAAGGCTCGCGGAGGCCAGGTTCTATGAGGCGCTCGCGCATGGCATGAAAGGGGTGATCGTCTGGAGCGCAGGCGAAGTGTTCAGCGAAAGCAGAGAGGCATCGGCCTTTGGCAATTCGATTGCCAATAGTGTGCAGGCAGCCACGGTGGCAATGCCCGCCTTTGCCGGGGCAAAGATCAGCTATGACCCCATTTGGCTGGTGGATTCTCAGCCTTCTGTGCGCGCTCATTGGATGATCGATTCCGCCGGCGATGGTGATACTTGGATCCGGCGCCTGTCCTCCTACGAGGCGACCCACAGCACCAGTCTCGCGGCGCGAGATTCGTGGACCAAGGTCTTCGAAGATCTCGGGCTGCAAGCGCGTTGGGTCGACGCAGAGGTTCTCAGTAGCCGCCTGGAGACTGAGCGTCCAAAGCTTCTCGTGCTCCCTGCTACTCTGGCCCTCTCCAATGACAGCTTGGGGGCAATCGAGCGTTACGTCGAAGATGGTGGCTTCCTCTTGGCAGATCATGGCGTCGCTCTCTACGACGAGTTCCTTGTGCGCCGGCAGAAGGGCGGTCTGGACCATGTCTTTGGCATTAGCGGCCGCAGCTTCAAGTGGCGAGACAACAAGCTGCGCGAAGGAAGACCCTTCGCGGCTGCACGTCTGCCGAGTGGTGCCTCTGGCGTCGAAATCGGTCTGAAGGCGGAGATCGCGGAGACCCAGGAGGATTACTCAGTCCAAATGGAGAACAGTTTCGGCAAAGGGTCGGCTGTCTACCTGAACCTGGCAGTTTGCGAGTACGCCACTGTGCGCCTCGACCCATCTCGTCTGAAGACTGCCTTGGATTTACGCGCTCGAATCCGCCGCCTGTTGGCGGCCGCTGACATAGTTGAGCCGGTGAGAGTCCGTGGAGAAGGATTGCCCACATGCGTGGAGCGCATGCTATTGACTGCCCGGGATGGCAGAAAACTGCTCGCCGTGCGCTTGAATGCCACTCAGAATCCGCAGCTCATGGCGAGGATCGCCGCGGCTGGTCCTGTGAAGTTGGATTTGGAATTCCCGCGTGAAATCCTCTTGCGCGATCTCCTCACTGATTCCGAACTGGGCAAGGGAAGCAGCTTCCAAGTAGTTCTCGATCCTTGGCGAGCTCTCTTGCTGTCCCTCGAATTCCTCAATTGATGAGTCGAGTCTCGGGAACGCGGGTTTTCTCTGCTCACGATGACGAGCGCAGGCGCTGTTTGCTTTTCTCAGACTTGCACCTCCCGGATACACAATCCGCGGTCTTCACCAAGTTCACGCGGATTCTCGATGACGCCATGTCGAGACCGCTCGAGACGCGAGTGCTCATTCTGGGAGATCTGTTCGAGTTCTGGATTGGGCCAAGTCAGATCCGCTCGGAAGTCGGCGAAGAAGTCACCAAGATCTTCCGGCGCTGCTCTGCGGCTGGCTTGAGTATCACCGTCCTGCATGGCAACCGGGATTTCATGTTGGACCAGAGCTTTGCCGCGGCTGGTGCCCTGCGTGTTGTGGCCGGCGGCTTGAGCTTCAGGCTCGGGGACCGGCGTTGTATCGCTTTGCATGGGGACGAGCTCTGTTGGAATGACCGCCCCTACCAGCGCTCCAAGCGCGTTCTACGCAACCCCCTTGTGCGCCTCGTCCTGCGCAGTCTTCCCTTGGGGACTGCCATGGCGCTGGGGCGACGAGCACGAGCAAAGAGCCAGCAGAGCATTCGTCAGGGGGATCAGAGCCGCTTCGCGCCAGTTCGAGAGGCGATCAGCAGCGTCCTTGGCAGGGATTTCGATCTCTTGATATTTGGTCACATTCACGAGTCTGCACGAGGAGTGCACGACGATCAGGGCGAGTACTGCATCCTTCCGGCCTTTGACGAATCCGGCATCCATCTGGAAGCCGAGGATGGGCGCCTGTCCTACCGCGATCTGGAAGGGCGAATCCTGCCGGACGCGAAAGCCCGTTCCTTTCCGCCATTTCAGGGATGACCCGATTGGTGATTGCTCTCGAAACCGCTGTGACCCGAGAATCTGCCTGATGCCCTCTTCCTCCAATTCCAGCGAACGATTCGAAGAGGATCAGCTTGCCAGCTCGGTGGTGGCCATCGATGGACCCTCCGGTGCCGGCAAGAGCACGGTTGCTCGTCAGTTGGCCGGAAAGCTGGGATTCGCCTACCTCGACACCGGTGCCATGTACCGGGCAGTCACCTGGCATCTGTTGGAGAATCAGTTCACCGAGCTGGACGATCACGTTGCCCTCGAGGGCTTGCTGGCTGAGCTGAAACTGGATCTGCGGCCGGAGGGTCGTGTCTACGTGAATGGCCAGGATGTCACCAATCACCTGCGTTCACGGGAAGTCGAGTCTCGTGTGTCGGCGGTATCCGCTGTGGCCCTCATCCGCGAGCGCATGCGCGCCATGCAACGAGATCTAGCGTCCTCTGGCCCCGTTGTGGCCGAAGGGCGTGACATGAGTTCCGTCGTGTTTCCGAGGGCCAGATGGAAATTCTATCTGGATGCGGAACCTGAGGAGCGGGCGCGACGGCGGCACGAGGACTTCAAGACCAGAGGTCGTAAGGTGAGCGAGTCAGAAGTTCTGAGTGAGATCGCAGTGCGTGATCGACTGGATAGCACGCGTCAGGACGCGCCCTTGAGTCGTGCGCATTCCGCCCAGTACATCGATACGACGGGTCTTGATATCGCCGCGGTTGTCGATCTTCTTTGGCAGCGTGTGATCGCCGATGGAGGGGGCACTAGCCCTGAGCTTTCGACTTGAGTCACATCATCTACGACGCGTCGAAGTTTCTCTGCTACCTGTTTGGCAAGACATGGTTCCGCCTGCGCTACGTGGGCCGAGAGAATTTACCCAAGTCCGGGGCGGTTCTTTTGATAGCCAACCACTGCAGCCATCTGGATCCACCGATGCTCGGCTGCGGTTTGCCGCGGCGCGTGCGCTACATGGCGAAATCCAGCCTGCGCAAGGTTCCCATCATGGGCCGCTGGATCGCCAATCTGGAGGTGCTCTTCGTCGAACGTGAGGGGGGCGCCCGCGCCGGGATCGAGCAGGGCATCCGGGCACTCCAGGAGGGGGCGGTCCTTGGGATGTTCCCTGAGGGCACCCGCGGTCCAGGTGGCAGCGTGCAGCCATTCAAGCGGGGGATCCTGCTGATTCTTGACAAGTTGCGGCGCCAGGGCCACGAGGTGAAAGTGCAGCCGGCGGGCATACGTGGCACCCTGCAGGCCTTCCCCAAGGGCGCCTGGTTCCCCAGACCCCGACGGGTGGAAGTCCATTTCGGCAGTCCCATGAGCGCGGAGGAGGTTCTGGCGGATCGCAGCTTGCAAAGCCTGCATCGAAGGGTTTCCATTCTCGCTGGGATAGACCCTGGGGAATGCAGGGAGACGGGCCCGGACCGACCAGAAGCCAGTGGAGGCAGCGATTCTCCACCGGAAGCATCGTCGGCTCGCGGCCAGGATGATTCTTTGACTTCAGAAACCCGATGATTCAGGGAGCTCGTTCGACGAGCCTCTGGACAACTCCTACTGGGGCCGGATGGTCCGTCCCTGGAGCAGCCGGCTTCTCGCTACCGGATACCGACTGCGCATTTCCTAGACCTGTGTAGCCGTAGACATTTCCCCCATCACTCACCCTTTTTCATGCACGGTAAGCAACTAGTAAAGAAGTTCGCCATTGACCCCGAGAAGCTCGAGGAATTGACCATTGAGGCCATGGGCGTTGACAGCATCGAGATGCTGAATGACGCGATGGTCAACAAGGTCGGCGATCTAACCGCGAATCAAATCGTCACCGGCAAAGTGCTGCGAATACTCGATGACGGCACGGTTGTCATCGACGTTCAGTACAAGTCCGAAGGACGTATCCCACTCGCCGAATTCGACGATCCTGACTCAGTCAAGGTTGGCGAAGAAGTCGAAGCACTCATTGAAGCGATCCACGACGAAGATGGGCACATTTCGCTAAGCAAGCGGAAGGCCGATCGAATCCGTGGATGGGAACGCATCATTGAGACCCATAAGGAAGGCGATGTCGTCAAGGGCGACGTGCAACGCAAGATCAAGGGTGGATTGCTGGTCGATATCGGCGTCCCAGTCTTCTTGCCCGCCTCGCAGGTCAACATCCGGCGCACCGGTGATATCGGTGAGTGGATCGGCAAAGAGATCGAGGCGCGGATCATCAAGATCGATGAAGAGCGCATGAACATCGTCATTTCTCGACGCAAGTTGATCGAGGAAGAGCGCGAGCGACTGAAGACAAACCTCCTCTCGGAAATCGAGGAAGGTCAGGTTCGAACAGGCGTGGTCAAGAACATCGCCGACTTTGGCGTATTCGTCGATCTCGGTGGCTTGGACGGACTCCTCCACATCACGGACATGTCTTGGGGCAGGATCAGTCACCCCTCCGATATGGTCGCCATCGATGAGCAGGTCGAGGTCAAGGTTCTCAAGATCGATCGGGAGCGGGAGCGCATCGCCCTGGGCATGAAGCAGAAGCAGGCTTCGCCTTGGGAAGAGATCGACACCAAGTTCCCCATCAGCGGTCGCGTGACTGGCGAAGTGGTCAACCTGATGTCCTACGGCGCCTTTGTGAAGCTGGAAGACGGAGTCGAAGGTCTGGTGCACATCTCGGAGATGTCCTGGACCAAGCGCGTCAACCACCCGAGCGAGGTGGTCAGCGTCGGCGATCAGGTCGAAGTCGTGGTTCTCGAGGTCAATCCCGAGAAGCAGGAAATCAGCCTCGGCATGAAGCAGACCGAGGTGAACCCCTGGAACATGGTTTCCGACAACTATCCTCCAGGGACCATCATTCGTGGGCGCGTTCGCAACCTCACGAACTACGGCGCATTCATCGAGCTCCAAGAGGGGATCGACGGCTTGCTCCACATCACCGATATGTCCTGGACCAAGAAGATCACTCACCCCTCGGAGGTGGTCAAGAAGAGCGAGGAGATCGAGTGTGTGGTGCTTTCAGTGGACCAGGAGAAGAAGCGCATCGCGCTTGGTCTCAAGCAGCTGCAGGCTGATCCCTGGGCCAGCGATATCCCAGCGCGCTATCACATCGGTGATAGTGTCCCGGGCTCGGTCACGAAGATCACCAACTTCGGTGTGTTCGTCGAACTCGAGCTCGGCCTCGAGGGCCTTCTGCATGTCTCTGAGCTTGCTGATCACAAGGTCGAAAACCCGGAAGAGGTCGTCAAGGTTGGCCAGAAGGTCGAGGTGCGAATCATCAAGATCGACACCGAGGAACGGAAGATCGGTCTAACCCTGATTCAGACCCACTTCGAGTCTGCGGAAGCAGAGGTTGGTGGACAGCCGGAGCCTGAGGCGGTGGCTCGCTCGCCACTCGGATCCCTGGCGACTCAGCTGAAGGATCTTGGCGAACGCGTCAGCAAGCGGGAGGCAGCAGCCGATCAGCCGGAAGGTTCGGATGACGCGGTTGCCAGCGCTCCCGAAGTCGAGGCGCCAAGTGAGGCGCTGGAGACGGCGCCTGCAGTAGAAACAGCGGATGTGGCCCCGGAAGCGGAAGCCAAAGCAGAGGAGCCAAAGGCAGTGGAGCCAAAGGCAGAGGAGCCGGCGGCCAGCTCGGATGAGCCAGCTGCCGATGAGCCGCCCAAGCCAGAGGCCAGCGACGCATGAGTGCCCGGGGGCAGCCTGCCCCCGGCCCCATAGGCAGGATCTGCCTGGCCAGGGATGCGCATCCAGCGCTGGCTCTCATCTTGACGCTAGGCGCCTGCGTCACCGAGGAGAGCGTGGATAGCCTGGATCCCCTGGCCGTGCAGCCCGTTATCCTCGGTCGGGTCGAGGGTGACGCGCAGTCCAGTGCATCCGCAGCCTATTACAGCTCTGTCCTGGCACAGATGCAGGCAGCTGCTGCGGAGCGCGAGCCTGAGCATCTCCGCCAGCTGCTCGATCTTCATGATCGACCCGGTGTACCAGGCTGGGTGGAACAGAGAATGTCCGGCTTCAAGCTCCAGGTGCCGGTCCTCGAGTTTGAGCGGCACGTCGAGTTCAGTGCTGCCATCGAAGTCGTGGGCGAGGTTCCTGCCTTGGGCGAGGCGATGCTCTTCCAGTTCGCTATCCCGCCAGCTCCTCTCAAGCAGGTGGTTCTATTCTCCGGTTCGAGTGTGGACTCTGCACGCTTCCTGGCGCGCATACGGATTCGCGAGTTTGACTGCTATGGCAGCGTGTCCGATTGGTCAACAAGCAGCCTGGTCGTGCTGCCGGAGGACGTTCGTATTGCTGGCAGCAGTGGATTGCGATTCCCTCTCGAATTGGAAGCCCTGCCATCGGACGGGGCCTATCGAGAAGTCCGCATCGAAGTGGATTGGATGCCTGGATACCTGCAACTCGGTAGAGATCGAGTTTCCAATAGCCGAGTTGCGGCTACCCACGAGGAGTTGAAGAGCTATCCATTGGGAGTGGAAAGTGTTCGGCGTGCTCCCTTGACCACCATGCGGAATGCTCTGCGACTAGGTGATGAGGCGCATTTCAATCACATCTTCCTGGCTGCCCATTTCATGCCGGAAGATCTTTGGCGCGAGGCGCAAGAACTCCTGATCGCACCCATTCGTCTGCAGGGCCCGGATCTGGCGAGAGTCTGCATGGCTTCGTTGGCCTTGATAAGTGATGCCGACTTGGCGGTGGATGACCGTCAGGGCTGGCTCAGGTGGTGGGGGAAGCAGGAAGGCCGCTAGTCTGCCCGGCACTTCTTGGCTTGGATGTTGGCGCTATTTCAAGCCGTGCTCAATTAGCTTCCACTTCGATGCATAGTCGAAGTCGGGAGACTGCTCCAAATTGTGGCAGCTTGTGCAGGTCTGAGGATCTACCGGTCCCAAGAGCGTCTTACCCTGGCTGGCAATGTGATCCAATGCGGGCCCGTGGCACTGTTCGCAGCCCACATTGAGTAGAGCCGGCGTCTTTTCGGGATTGACGAATCCACCTACTTCACCGTAGCCCACCGTATGGCAGGCGATGCAGTCGGGATAGAAGGTGACAGGCCAGTCGTACCTGCCGCTGCTTTCCGCATCCTCGAGGGTTTGCCATGCATGAGCATGTTTGCTCTCGCGCCATGCCTTGCTGGCGGCCGGATGGCAACCTGCGCAGGCGGCGGAACCGATGTACTCGGACTTTGCTCGCCTTGGTTTGGTCTCGGCGATTACTTCTCGGAGGGCGGCCTCTTTGACATCGAAGCGATGTTGTCTGATGACCGCCTGCATGTTCTTGTCTTCCATCGCACCCTTGGCGGTCCGGCTGCCAGCGAGTTGGATTGGTCGATAGCGGCGGATCTGCGACTTGCCATCTACACGGGCCAGGGTGATATCGAGTAGATAGCGCCCGTGAATGCCAGGGAAGACCAGGGGAATGCCATCCACCTCGTCCGCCGTGGAGGGCGGTTCAGCATGCGAAGCCCCAATCGAGACAATGAGATCGGGACGAGGTTCGAGTTTGGACTGGTTGCGGGCGTCATCCTGGCTGCCGTGTACTAGGAGGATCCGGAAGCAGTCGTCCGCCACGCCATCCATGGCGGATCGCCATGCCTCTTCAGGACTGAGCAGCTGGTAGGCATCTTCGGGGGCTCGCAGTGCCAGGGATGCAATGCGAACCTTGGCGCTCGGAAGTTCGTATTCGACTTGCGATTTGGCTGGCCAGGTCTGCCCCTGCTTCGGCCGCAAGTCAGACGCGATGCTTGGAATATCGAAGATACTCAAGTATTCGCCGAGAGATTCGGGGTCGAGTTCGAGGTCGCGTGGACCGATGCCCAGGGCCTGGTATGGGCTCTCCTTGCTGCTCAAGACCTGCAGGATGGTCATGAGCTTGAATAGGTCCAGCTCGCTACCGCCGACGCCGAGATTCCCACCTTCGATGAGTAGGTCGTAGGCGCGGTCCTGCTGGTTCGTGAATGATCGTCGCGCCAATCCCCCGAGCTGGGCACTGGCGCAGCCACAGGGCTCGAGGTAGCCCTCTAGCTGCCCTGAGAGCCGAAGGCGGGCGCGGGGGGTGTTCTCAGGATCCTGCAGCGCTGGATCCTGTGGCGCCCCCGTGGCGCTGCTGCTCCCAGGAGCTTCCCCCAGGTCGAGTTTCGACAGGTGGGCCTCAGCGCTACCCTCTGTGCAGCTGGGAATGGCCAGGAAGCAGAGGCAATAGCTGGCGAGAATCGCTAGTCCAGTGCTTGTGGGCCTTCTCATGAGCCTCTAGCGCGCCTTGTGGAAGCCAAGGATTTCAACGGGGATAGCCTCTCCAGGTTGGTCGCGGCGGGCGAGGTAGACCGTGCCGGAGAATCTGCTGCGAGCCAGCTCGAGCTTGCCGTCGTACTCGAGGGACAGCTGCTGGCTGTTTGATCGGTCCGGGACGCCTTCGATGCGCAATTTGAAGTGTTCACTGATATCGCGACCCGAAGCATCAACGATGCCATGTTCGACGAACTCAGTCTGGCGGTTGGGGCGGTGATCGGTAATCACCATGAACTGCTTTGCGGGTTTGGTGAAGTCGATCGTGCCAAAGAAAAACTTCCCAGGAGGTGAAAGTTGGATATCCGAGATCACATTGCCGCTCACCGGCAGGCGAAACAAGTAATCGTCCGGCAGGTCCGTTTCGATGTCGATTGACATACGCATGGGACCCTCCGGTCTCTCGGGTGATGGTTGGAAGCTCACGTAGAGAATGCTGTGGTCTTCGTGGTGCTCGATCGTCGCTTTCAGATCACTGCTGATTCGCCATTCATCCGGATGCATGGGGTCCGGTTCCAGGCAGCGTGGTTGGCCGAAGGTGGTCTTTCCCGCTCTGCCTCGTAGCTCGAACATTTGGCGATAGCTGGCCGAGCGAGCGATCTCCCCCAGATCCAAGTGGGCGGATGGCTTGACGAGAACCGGGCTCTCGACGGCGTATTCGAACTTGACCGTGACCCACACACGTCGTGCTAGCTGAGCCTCCTCCTGCAGAATCACTTCTCCGCGGACGATGCTCGGCTCGAGGTCTTGGGCTTCGAGTTCCGCCGTGTGCAGGGATAGTCGGAGATAGAGCTTTTCTCCTTCGCGGACGGCGAAGCGGGGTTCCGGTCGCTCATTGGCGATGCGCTCGCGGCCATCTTCGGCGACGATGACGAACTGGTGGCGAGCGCAGGAGCAATTGCGCTGAAAGCCCAGCGGAATCATGGGCCCGAGATCCTCGGGCATGGGGATGAGGAGATCGGCCTCTACGGATTGGCCATGCGGGATAGCCCCGAACTTGTGGTCGACAATGATCGGCGAGTGCCGCTGGCTCAGCTTGCTCGTGAACCCTGAATCCGAGGCTTCGTCAGCGGAATCTCCACTACATCCACTGGCCAGGAGAATCAGGCTAGCCAGGAGATGAGTGGGCAGGGCGCGCATGTAGGCGGCATAGTAGAGCCAGGAAGCTGGGCAACCAAGAAGGCTGGGGGTCTGGTCTACCGTATTCTGGCGCCGGGCTAGGCCCGTCGAAACCCTCAGTGAGTGGCGATGGCAGAGAGGCGGCGTCGAATCTGGCTCACATGCGCCTCCAACTTCGGACCTGGGCACTTGGTGTCCATGAAGTCGTTGTGGTTCTTGATGTTCTCTGCGGAGATCTTGTACTCCAAACAGAGGACCCGGAGGAAGCGCTCGAGGCTGCGGATCTGGGCGGCACTGGGGTCCTGGCCAACGAAGTTGCCCATGAGGCAGACGCCGACGTTTCCTCGGTTCTTTTGCGAATTTCCCGCATGTGCGCCCTGGTAGCGCAGGGAGCGACTGCTCCAGATGCGCCCTGCCGGGTCGATCATGAAGTGGTAGCCGATATCGCCCCAGTTGCGTTCCAGTTGATGCTGGCGCTGGATCTTGCTGATGAGGGCCTTGCTCTCCTGGCTGCTGTTGCCTTGGGCGAACATCCCGGTGTGATGGACGGTTACCCGGTAGATGCGGCTCATCGGCTCCAGGCGGCTCGGGATGGGCTTGCGTGGTGACCATGCCCTTCGCGGGTAGATCTCGAGCCGGCCCGCCGTTCCCAGACCGGCCTTGTTGCTGGCGAGCTTGGGTGTGCTGTTGGCTGCGAGCAGTCCCAGCTTTGCTTTGAGGTCCTTGTCGATGGCTAGCTTGGCAGCGCTTGCCCGGTCGGCCTTAGCTCTGTCTGTCTTCTTCTGTCTCGCGAAGGCCAGCGAGCGTAGATAGTAGGCGTACGACTCGACGGCAGGCCCCTGTCGTTCGGCACCAAAGAGAATCCGGTTCAGGGTGGTAATCGACTTTTGCGTCTCTCTCTGGGTGTAGAGGATGTACGCCTGCCTCAGTTTCGCTGCCGGAAGGTCGATTCTGGCGAGCTGCTCGAGCTCCCCAACTCCGTGCCGTTCGACCGGGGCGGTGATGCTGCCGAGGTTAAGGCTGGGAACCGCTGTCCTCGGACCTCTTGTCGAGGGGTTGCCAGTGCCCAGGCTGGTACTCGAGCAGGCCGGCATGAGGATCAGAGCCAGCAGGCCAAGAAGCCTTGGCATGGACCCTACCCTTCCAGCCAGCAGCCAGGCTGCAGTTTGGAGTCTTTGCCTGGAGCCATATCTGCCAGGATTCTGACCGGCGAGAGCTTTTCCAGAAGCAGAGCACCGCCTAATCGGCGATGCCGAGCCTACCTGGCGACTTTGGTTGTCGCTCGCAACTGCCGCATCGGTCACGCTAGCCCTCCCATGGGTCACACCCAACATGAGCCCATGACATGGGCAGATGCTGGATATCGAGGGCGGAGAGTAATGGATCCCCAGGCAACGATCCAGAACCCAATCCAGGATGCTCCCCAGAGACCTATGGCGGGCGGAATGTCGGCTTTTGCAACGGAAATGGCGAGCCCTGCCTTGCTGACATCAGGCCAGCGAGAGCATCAAGGGGGGGGCTCTGCTGGTCGATAGGAAGGCTGGTCCTCCCTTTGTTCGATTTGGAGCTGCGTGAGAGCGCGGTATGGGAAGGGGAGGAGAATTACCTGCTAAGGAGCAGACCCAGCATGAAAGCAAAGGTCGAATTATTGCTCACTGGTTCCATGGATCACCTGCGCCTGGTTTGGCAGACGGGTGAGACCCTGGTTGAGCCGTTGGCCTTCCGAGAGGATCCTGAGGGTACTCGATACAACGTTCTCCTAGCTCTGCAGGAGATGGTCACCAATGTCTTGCGCCATGCCTACGGCGGCGATGAGGACAATCCGGTCCGTATCGAGTTTCACGTCGACGAGGACAGCTTCAAAGTGGTTCTGTGTGACCGCGGCAAAGCCTTCAACCCCCTCGAACACAAACTCACTCCTGAGGAGCTCGAGGAGATGCCCGAGGAAGCGGGTGGCTACGGCATCCTCATCACGACCATGGTGATGGATGAGGTCGCCTATGAACGCGACGGCGATTGGAACAAACTGAGCATGTGCAAAATGGTTGATAGCCTATCGCCGGCGAAGATTGAAGGCTGATCGAGGATGACCTCGACCGAGTTCCTAGGACACCTGCCGAGCATTACCGCTGAGGTCGCACTCTATCGAGTTGATCAGGCGGGAATGGTTTTGGAGCACTCAGGCTGCAATGAAGCGGTCGAGTTCGATGTTCTGGGTAGCAAGCTTGCGGTGAGCGTGTCAACTGGCCGGGACTCGAAGTCATGGTTTCTGGCTCAGACTGAGGAGTGGCTCGTAGTCACCTTCCAGCAGAATGAGACCATGGATGGTCCCTTCGGTGAGTTCATCGAAGCTCTGTTCTCGATGCTGAATGACAAGTCACAGCTCGAGCGGGACATGGAGAGCATGTACGCCAGTTCGCTGGCATTGCTCGAAGAGGTCTCCATGGTCGGCGATGTCATGCCGAAGCTTCCGACTGGACAAACCGAGGAAGCGATCGCCACGATGGGTTTGGACGCGCTCATGGTCGCCGCGAGCGTTCAGCGAGCCATCTATGCTCGCTACCACCCAAGACTCGGAGAGTGCGAGATTCTCGTTCACCTGGTGATGGATGAAGCTAGCCGCAAGCCGGTCGCCACAGGGGCTTCCAGCTCTGCCTGGCGGGAGGCTGATCAAGGGCTGGTAGCCAGGGCGATCCAAGGCTCCGGTGGAGCCATCATGGAGAGCGTTCCCGAGGGTAGTCGTTTGGGACTGGAGGGTTCGCCCGAATGGTTCGCCAGGCGAGAGGTCATTGCGGCACCAGTTCGCTATGGGGATGGGGACGATGAGCAGGTGCTTGGCGTCCTCTGCGTGATGGACAAGCAGGCGACTGCCTATAGCAGTGTGGTCAATCTGGGGTCTCAGGAAAGCAAGATGGCGACGGCCATCGCGACCATGCTCGGTTCCGTACTCGGAACGAGAATGGCTGCGGAGTGGGGCAAGGAAATGACCATGGCCATGGAGATCCAGAGGACGATTCTCCCGGAGGGTCCGGCGCGGGTTGTCGGCTATGACCTGGCTGGCCGTTGCCTCGCCTCCGGATATGTGGGTGGTGATTACTTCGACTATCTCCCCATGGGTGACGGGCGGGTTCTGGTCGTCGCGGCAGACGTCTCCGGTCACAACCTGGCAAGCGGCATGATCATGGTCAGCGCCAGGGCCACCCTGAAGTCGATGGCTGCCATGCACTCCGATGTCGCTGAGATCTTCACATCGCTAGGTGGGAGTCTGTTTCAGGATCTGAGCAAGACCGAGCGGTTTATCACCGCCGCTGGGGTCAGCCTCTCGAGTGACAGCAATCGCATCGAATTGGTGAATGCTGGCCACAATGACACAATGATCTATCGCGCAGCCAGCTGCGAGGTGGAGAGAATTCCGAGCGGTGGACCGATTCTGGGATTCTTGGAAGGCATGGTCTACTCGGTCGAGGAGCGCGTTCTGGACGAAGGCGACGTGCTCATTCTCTACACCGATGGCATTACGGAATCGACGAACAGTGAAGGATGCATGTTCGAAGAGGATCGGCTGTCGGCTTCCCTGGGCCGAGCCAGTAGTGGATCCGCTGAGGAGATCGTGAATTCGATCCTGGCGGAGTTGGCGGCCTTCTCAGGCAGGTCGGAGGAAGATGATGATCTGACTCTGGTTGTGATCAAGAGGGCTGCGGAGGGCTAAGAAGAAACATGGCACGATTCAAGGTATTGGTAGTGGATGACGAGCCCTTCATCTGTCGATCGCTCTCCTTCGTCCTTCGTAAGGAGGACTATGAGGTCTTCGAGGCGCGCAACGGCGAGGAGGCCCTCGAGGCGATCTTGGAGCACCGACCCGATCTAGTGTTCCTCGATGTCATGATGCCCAAGGTCAATGGCTTTGAGGTGACCAAGCGGGTGAAAGCGGACCCGGATCTCGGCAACACCAAGATCATTCTGCTTACCGCGAAGGGGCAGGAGCAGGACCGGGCAACCGGCCGGGCCATGGGTGCCGACGACTACATGACCAAGCCCTTCAGTCCCACTAAGATCCTCGAGCGCGCTCGAGAGATCCTCGGCAGCTAGCGCGGCCCCCGTCGTCGGTCGCGCCCGCCGGGAGCCACCATCAGCCAGGCTGACAGAGTGGCAGATCCGCCTGGCTTCTTCTCTGCCAGATTGACCGAAAAGAACCAGCTCTCTGGTCCTAAGCCCATGTTTTCCGCATTCTTAGCGGCCAAGGGCAGTGGGCACGAGATTTGTTGAGTGCAGCCCATCACTGTAATTTGCACCCAGCCGGCAGCGAGCTGGAAGTTCTTCACGAGGGTAGGCGAGTATGTCAAAGATCATCGGTATCGACTTGGGCACCACCAATTCGGTGGTTTCGGTCATGGAGGGCGGTGAGCCAACAGTCATCGCGAATCTTGAAGGAAGTCGTACGACCCCATCCGTCGTTGCCTTCACCTCGAGTGGCGAACGCCTGGTCGGAGCTCCTGCCAAGCGACAGGCCATTACCAATCCCTCGAATACGATCTACTCGATCAAGCGCTTCATGGGGCGTCGACACGCGGAGGTCGATGAGCAGGAAAGGATGGTTCCTTACAAGATCGTGGGTGCTGCCGATGAGCTCGTGAAGGTCGAGATCAACGACAAGAATTACACCCCGCCGGAGATCTCGGCGATGGTGTTGCAGAATCTGAAGGAGGCCGCTGAGAGCTACCTGGGCGAGACAGTGGACAAGGCCGTCATTACGGTTCCGGCCTACTTCAATGATTCCCAGAGGCAGGCCACCAAGGACGCTGGCCAAATCGCAGGTCTCAAGGTCGAGAGGATTATCAACGAGCCCACGGCCGCTGCACTCGCCTATGGCCTGGACAAGAAAGCCTCGGCAAAGAGCCACAAGATTGCTGTCTTCGACCTGGGTGGAGGAACCTTCGACGTGTCCATCCTGGACGTAGGCGACGGAGTCTTCGAAGTCAAGTCCACGCATGGCGACACTCGCCTGGGCGGTGATGACCTTGATGAGGTTCTGATCCGTTGGCTTTGCGACAACTTCAAGTCGCAGTCAGGGGTGGATCTCCGTCAGGACCAGATGGCACTGCAGCGATTGAAGGAGGCGGCTGAGAAGGCGAAGATCGAGCTATCCTCTGCTCAACAGACTTCGGTAAGCCTGCCCTTCATCACCATGGATGCCAGCGGGCCGAAGCATCTGCAGGAGAATCTGACCCGAGCGAAGTTCGAACAGCTCATCGAGCCCCTCATCGAGCGTTGCCGCATTCCCTGCCAGAAGGCCCTCGACGATGCCAAGCTGAAGCCTTCGGAGATCGACGAAGTTATCCTGGTTGGTGGCTCGAGCCGCGTGCCTGCGGTCCAGGAGCTGGTCAAGAAGGTCTTCGAGAAGGAGCCCAACCGCTCGGTCAATCCGGACGAGGTTGTGAGCCTCGGTGCAGCAATCCAAGGTGGAGTTCTCGCCGGAGATGTCAGTGACGTGCTCCTTTTGGATGTGACGCCCCTGTCCCTCGGCATCGAGACCCTCGGCGGCGTCATGACCAAGCTGATCGAGCGGAACACTACCATCCCGACCAGTAAGTCTCAGGTCTTCTCAACAGCTGCTGACAACCAGCCTGCTGTTGATATCCATGTGTTGCAGGGGGAGCGCGAGTTCTCGAAAGACAACCGGACCCTCGGCAACTTCCGCCTTGAAGGGATCCCTGCGGCGCCACGGGGGATGCCTCAGGTCGAAGTTACTTTTGATATCGACGCCAATGGGATTCTCAATGTCTCCGCCAAGGACAAGGCCAGCGGCAAGGAGCAGAAGGTCACCATTCAAACCTCATCCGGTTTGAGCGAAGAGGAAGTCTCCAAAATGCAGCGCGAAGCCGAGCAGCACGCTGATGAGGACAAGGCCAAGCGAGAATTGGTCGACCTGAAGAACCAAGCCGATTCGATGGCCTATGGCATCGAAAAGACCCTCAAGGACAACGAGGGCAAGATCGAGGAGGCTGCGAAGAGCGAGGTCGAGGCGAAGATCAAGGCCCTTCGCG
Source organism: Planctomycetota bacterium (assembly GCA_021776805.1). Classification (GTDB taxonomy): domain Bacteria; phylum Planctomycetota; class UBA1135; order UBA1135; family UBA2386; genus JAJFFD01. Next base: position 8,267 of record JAJFFD010000188.1, on the reverse strand, counting down.
AGAAGGCCGAAGGCGAGGACGTGGACCCGATCAAGGCGGCGATCGCCGATTTAGAGCAGGCCATGCACAAGGTCAGCGAGGCTCTCTACGCCAATCAGGGCGATCCCTCCGATGCTTCCGCTCCGCCCCCCCCAGGCGCAGGCGCAGGTGCAGGTGCCGGAGCCGGTGCAGCCAGTGGCGGCAGCAGCGGCGAAGAAGACATCAAAGATGCCGACTTCGAAGTGAAGTAGGGCTGAGGGCAGGGAATCCAAGGCCGATCCCCTGCCCACGCCATCGTTCCCTCTAGCTGGTCGTGGAGTCAGCGCCGTTGCGGGTCTATTGTCCTGCGTTGCCTGTTACCTCCTTGTCCCCGGAGCGCTAGCAGATCCGCCTGATGATCAGCGTCAAGAATCTAGTCAAACGCTTTGGCCCCACTCTCGCCGTCGACGACGTTTCCTTTGCAGTAGGCCAGGGAGAGGTGGTTGGCTTTCTCGGGCCGAACGGTGCCGGGAAGACCACAACCATCAGGGTCTTGGCATGCTTTCACTCAGCAACATCCGGCACAGCAGAGGTGGCTGGTTTCGATGTCTTCTCGAAGCCGGTGGATGTGCGTCGCAGGATTGGCTATTTGCCGGAGAACGTCCCGCTCTACACCGACTTGAGAGTCGAAGAGTACCTGCACTACCGGGCAGCACTCAAGGGGGTGGCGCGCAAAGCCCGCAAGGCTGCGGTGGAGCAAGCGATGGAACGCTGCGGTGTTCTTGAAGTCAGGCGAAAGCTCGTGGGGCAGGTTTCCCGCGGCTATCGCCAACGAGTTGGCCTGGCGGACGCTCTCGTTGCCAGGCCACCGATCCTGATTCTCGATGAGCCGACATCCGGGCTCGACCCGAATCAGCGCCTGCGCATGAAGAGTCTGATTCGAGAGTTGGCGGAGGAGCACACGATTCTCTTTTCCAGTCACATCCTCTCTGAAGTGAGCGAAGTCAGTTCGCGAATCCTGATCATCAATCAGGGAAAGCTCTGTGCGGATGGTTCCCTGCAGGACTTGCTCGAACATTCTGGATCGCGGCAGCTCGAGGTCACTGCCGCGATGGCCAGTACGGAATTGGTCGCGAGTATGGAAGCTCTGAGTAGCTTCAGTACCTGCACGGTTCTTGGCGACGAAGGCGGCATGGTGACAGTCAGTGCCAAAGTCTTGGGCAGCGAGGATCCGCGGGATGCGGTCTTTGCCATGCTGCGGGAAAAGGATGTGGCCATCCGCGAGCTGAAGTTGGCCCTGCCGACTCTGGAGGAGGTCTTTAGGGAAGCGACCAGTGGTGGGGCGAGGCTCGTGGAGTCAGCGGAATGAACGTAGTCCTGACCACTCTGAAGAAGGAGTTGATGTCCTACCTGTTCAGTCCGGTGGGATACATCATTGCGGTCCTTCTCTATCTCTATCGTGGCTTGGAAGTCTCGATGGTCGCTGCTGCAGTCTCGAGTGGCGGTGCCGATCGTGATCAGTTCTCCGCTGCCTACGTCCTACAGGTAAGCAGTTTCATCATGATCTTGCTGGTGCCTCCCATTCTCACCATGCGGTGCTTCGCAGAGGAAAGGCGTAGCGGCTCACTGGAGGTGCTCATGACGGCGCCGGTGCGAGATTGGGAGATCGTCTGGGGCAAGTGGTTGGCAGCATTCATCTTCTTCGTAGTCCTCTGGGCGCCGACTCTCTTGATCCTGTTCTTCATGACCGGGTCGAGTTTCTTGGATACGGACTTGGCCTTTGGCCCCGTGTTCTCCGGGTACTTCGGCTTGGCTCTGGTCGGCGCGATGCTGTTGGCAGCTGGTTGTTTCACCAGTAGTTTGACCGACAACCAACTCTTGGCTTCGCTGGCGGCCATGTTGATCAACGGGGCCTTGATCATGGGCCCAGGTCTACTCTCGCCGTACTTGACCGGTATCGAAGGCTTCGAGGCGACCGCGCAAACAATTCTCGAGCAGATCAACGTCTACGATCACCTGACCCGCTGGTTTGCGCGTGGATTGATCGACACGAGTCAGATCGCGTTCTACATCGGTGGAGTCTGCTTCTTCCTCTTTCTGTCTACCAAGGCTCTGGAGGGAAGGCGATGGAAGTGAGTTGGCTGAGACGTCTTGCCGGTCGCCTCAATCTGATCTTGATGGGTGTTCTGGCCCTGGTGATCTGGATCTTGGTGGCCTTGCTCGCGACGCGACCGAGCATGAAGACGCTCTGGGACGTTTCTCCGCAGGCGCAGTTTACCCTGACCCCTGAGACCGAGGAGTTGATCAGCGACATGCGTGCGAAGGGTCTCGAACTGGAAATCGATACCTTCTTCTCGCCGCTGCCGCGGTCCGCAAACGACGTTACCCAAAGTCATCTAATCAACATCCAAAAGCGGGTCCGCGAGCTCACCCGCGACCTTCTGCAGCAGTTCGCCTACCTCGGTGGTGATGCGGTCAAGGTGGTGCACTATGACCTGCTCACCGATATCGAAGCGGTGCGTAATCGTATTGGGGAGATCGGTCAGCTGCGGACGCAGAACACCTTGGTTCTGAGCCTGGGCAAGCGACGGAAAGTGCTGTCGGTGAGCCTCGACTTGGCTGACATTGAGTTTCCTCAAGGGCAGCGGCAAGTCGCCCCAGGAACTCGGCAGGCACTGCCGACCCTCAAGCTCTACAAAGGTGAGGAGGCGATCTCCCTGGCCATCCGTTCTTTGCTCGTCGAGGGGACACCGAAGGTCTACTTCATGAGCGACTCGTCTTCAGTGTCGCTGACCCAGGCAACCGCGAACTCCTACTCCGAACTGATGATCGCTTTGGAGAAGGAGGGCTTCGAGTTGGGGATTCTGGATCTCGGAGGCCTCAGGCAGGTGCCGGCGGATGCGGCGGCTCTCGCTTGGATGGAGCCTTATCGAGGTCTTAGCCCGGAGTTGGCGCAGGTAGTGCACGACTATCTGCGGCGGGGCGGTCGAATGCTCATCAATTATTCTTTCCGCAACCAGCCGCCGGATTGGAATCCGCGCTTCGAGAATCTGGGCAAGCTATTGGGTTTTGAAGTGGGCGAGGAACTCGTCTGTCACTTGTTGCCGGATAACCAGGCCGGAGTAGCGCAGGTACAGAACCTGGTGCTGCAAGCCTCGCCGGTGCATCCGACCACTCAACCTCTAGTCCGATCCGGACGCCGACCGGTTCTGAAAGTGGCCCGGGAGCTACGCGCGCTGGCGAATCCGCCGCAGGGGGTGAAGGTTGATAATGGTTACCTGGTGACGGGACCGGGGGCATGGCGAGCTCCGCGGGTTGGACCCAACGGTGAAGTCACTTATCAAAGCCCGGCTCGGCAGTCTGACTTTTCACAGATCTCCGTGGGTGCGAGCATCGATATCGAGCAGGTCGAGGGCGATCGCCCTGGGCACTTGGTCATGGTGGGTGGCGTGGCCTTCTTGAACGGTGAAGGCTTTCAGCGAGTCAATGGTGACCTGGCGCTCAACATCTTCAATTGGATGGTGCAAAGGCACGAGCTCGTCACCGTGCGAGGCAATCGATACAGGCCGCAGCGACTCGAGTTGCAGCCTCATCAACTGAGTAATCTGCGCTGGCTGCTGATTGCGGGCGTGCCTGGTGGCCTCCTGCTGCTCTCTGTTCTGGTCTTCTTCTTACGCATGCGAAACTGATGGGTTTGAAGCGCACACTAGTTCTGTTCCTGGTCATCCTGGGTCTGGTTGCTGTGTTGTACGCAACGGGTGGAGAAGAGAAGGAGCCATCCGGCCTCGGAAAACCCGTGCTCGAGAACCGTGCCCTGCTCTCCGCAAAGAAGATCAGCATCAAGCCCTCACCGGACCATCAGCGGCTGGACATTTTTCGGGCTGATGATGGCTACTTCTATGTGGATGAACCGGTGCGAGATCAAGCCTCCTTGGCAAAGCTGAGTGGGATTGCTGGCATCTACAACACGGCCTTGATCTATCTGGCCTATGAGGGGGAGCAGCTTTCGGACAAGGTCTGGGAAGAGACCGGACTAGCACCACCCAGGGGCTATCTGGAGGCAGAGTTTGCGGGGGATGTGAAGATCCGGATCGACCTCGGTCTGCCGGGCCCCATGGGAGATGATTTCTTTGTAGCCAAGGGCGGCAAGATCTACCGCGGGCAGCGCTCCCTCGAGTCCAGCTTACAGGGCAATCCCGATGATTATCGAGAGCGCCTTGTGGTTCGAAACACAGCTGGTCAGGTCGCCCAAGTGCGGATCGAAAGGGCGAGTGATACCGGGCGTGAGAGCATCCTCTTGCGCCGTCGTGGCGATCACTGGGAGCTCGTTGAGCCTGAGAAGATGCGTCTTGATCAGACGGTAGCTCAGTCTTTGTTGGCGATGGTTCTCAGTCTCCGTGCTGATAGTTTTGTGGAAGGCCGGCAGAATGATGGGCAGGGGCCACCGCAGGAGCCGGACGTGGTGGTGGAGATCAGCGGGCAGGCTGGAGATGAGCGGCTCGAATTCATGGTTCAACAACAAGCGGCCATGATTGGTCGTTCGGTCAATCGAGGCATCCTCTTCACATGCGATTCGGGCACCTACTCGCGGGTCTTCAATATGCCCATTCAGCAGATGCGCGCGCACTGGTTGTTGCCATTCTCGATTGATCAGCTCGGTTGGATCAAGATCGACCATGGTATTGAAGGCGGGGCAGTCTTGCATCTCGAGCGTCAAGCCAACTCCGGGTTCAAGATGATTCAGCCGATCAAGTCTGAGACCAACGCCACGCCGGTTGCTGAGCTGCTACAGGGCTTGCGAGAGTTGTTCGTGCAGAGCTTCGTCGAGGACGGTGCGGAAGACCTCGCCAGGTATGGTCTTGATCATGGTTATCTGACCGTGCAACTGCACGATTCTCGCTTGGGGCAGACGACAACGCTGCACATCGGGGCCGATGAGAACCCTGAGTTGACTTACCTTCGGCGGGCCGACGAGCCGCATGTCATTACGGTCCCGAAGATCATCGCTGATCGATTGCGCGAGGAATGGGTGAACTACCTGGACCTCAGCGTGCTGGATCTCGGTGATCATCAGTCCATCGGGCGAGTCGAGTGCCGACGCGGGTCCAAGATGGCGGTGTACTTGCGTGAAGGGGGTGGATGGCAACGCGAGGGAGATCCCGCAGCCGCTAGTTTGGACGACTTTGCCGAGCTCTTCGATGATGTCATGCGGGACTTGCGCGGTGAAGAGGCTCTCGATCTCTTGTCCGCGGGTGAGCTACCGACTGCTCTGGAGTTGCGCCTCATGCGGGCGGGAGGTTCGGTCTTGCATTCCTTGCAGCTCTACGAAATGGACGCAGGAAGAGTGCTTGCCCGTCGCGCGGCGGAGCCAGCGCTGATCGAGCTATCGCGGCGGGATGCCAGAGACCTTATTGGGCTCTGGCCCCGCTAGCGCGAGATTGCGAGCAGGCTGAGCACGAGAAGGGCGCCCATGCCAGTGAATAGCAGGGCCCATGCAGAGCCAATGATCAGACCGAAGGGGGCCTCTTCGTGTCCGATCTCCTGCATCTCGACGGCCATCTCCGCTTCCATTGCCAGCTTGGCTTCCGGCTGATTGTGTGGGCGGGAACTCATGTCTACGGTCTGCTGATGAGCAGGTTTCCCAACCGGAGTCGGTTGGTCGTGTGAAGTCGCTACGGTTGATTCGTCACTGATAGCCCGGCGATTCACTGAATTGCAGGATTTCTTGGCGGAGCTAAGCGAAGTTTCTCCAGCAACTTGGGTAATCCCTTACGTGAATTCTCCAGTCTCCCAGGGCTTTCCCGGTTGCAGAGCGGCCCCTTTCATAGGGGTATGTTCCAGAGCGAGGCGCCGTCGGCCTACCGTCGTTTCAGCTGGCACCAAAGCTCGATCGCCTGCGGGTAAGCCTCGCATTCGGCGGCAAACACCCGTGCAGCCAGTGTCTTGATATCGTCACCCGCGAGCACCGGCACGCGCTTCTGCAGGATGATCTCGCCGCTGTCATACTCGTTGTCGCAGAAGTGGACCGTGCATCCGGAGTCCTTCTCCCCTGCTGCGAGCACGGCAGAATGGACTTTGTCGCCGTAGTAGCCCTTGCCGCCATGTTTTGGCAGGAGTGCCGGGTGGATGTTCAGCACGGAGCCGAGAAAGTCCTCGGGGATGTGCAACAGCCGCAAGTACCCGCAAAGGCAGACTAGTTTGCAGTGATGGCTCCTGAGAATGGTGAATACCGCCTTGCTGTCCTTCTCGATGTAGTTGGCGATCCCCGCTTCACGCGCTCGCTCGAGCCCTTTGACATCAGCGCGATCCGAAATCACGCAGACAATCTCGCCAGGCATTTCTCCAGCCGAGATCCGGTCGAGTAGGTTCTGCAGAGTTCTGCCGCTCCCGGAGAGAAGAACGCCGATCTTGAGCCTGGCGGATCCCTTGCTGGTCATTCTGCCAGTGTGGCTACGACGCCTGCAAGGAGGCTGGCCATGCGAGGTGCGGCCAGGTCGGCTGCATCCAGCATGGACTCGATGTCGAGAGGAGAGGAGTTCTCCAGCTGCACTTGCTGGGTGATGCCAACCAAGGCCAGAACCTCAAAGCCGGAATGAACCGCGGCCATGACCTCCGGCACCAGTGACATGCCGACCAGGTCGGCGCCAGCCCTCCGGAGGAACCTGTATTCAGCACGAGTTGGCAGGCTGGGTCCCTGGACTGCAGCGAAAACTCCCTGCAGGCATTGGCTTCCAAGTCGTCTGGCAACATCGCGTGCCAGTTTCCGCCAATGATGTGGGTAGGGATCCGACATGTCCGGGAATCGCGGCCCCAGTTTGTCGTCGTTCGGTCCTTGCAGGGGATGGATGCCAGAAAAGTTGATGTGATCTTCGACCAGCGCCACGCTTCCGGGTTCGAGTTGCTGGCTCAGACTCGCTGCGGCGGCGGTGAGGACAAGCAGTCTTGCACCCATGGCACGTAAGGCACGAACGGGGAAGGTCACCTCATCGGGGCTATATCCTTCATAGGGTGCGAGCGGTGCATCGCTGATCACGACTTCGACGCCTTCGAGTTCGCCGCATACCAAAGTCCAGTTGTGGCTAATGGACAAGTGCTCGGGCAGATCGCTCGATTGGATGACGACCTTGTTGACCAATCGTCCGGAGATCAGCGCGTGTCCGGTGCCAAGCAGGAGTGCGACCTTCGGGCTCCGGCCCGTGCGCTCCTTGATGATCTTCGCGAACTCGCTGGCCTTGGTTCGAAGTGGAGTTGGTGAGCGTCTGACCATCTGGATTGTCGATCAGTTGGGTAGCAAGGTGAAAAGGATCTGTTTCATTTGCAGGCGGTCGATGCCTGATATCCGTACCATCTTGTCGCGGGAATTCGCGCCGGAGACAAGCAAAATCGACGCCGCGGGAACACCAAAGGATCGAGCTAGGAGTCTTGAGAGAGCCTTGTTTGCCTTGCCCTTCTCTGGTGCAGTCGTGAGCTTGATCTTGAGGGCGTCATCGTGAATCCCGGCGAGCATCTCGCGGCTCGACCCGGGCACGACCCGAACTTTGATATGCAGAGCTCCCTCGCCTTCTTTGAGGTAGAGATCTTCGACGCGGTTCACAGCAAGCTTTGGACTACGAATAGGTCGCGGTTCTCGTCCAAGATCCGCGATACCTTGAGATCCGCGGTGCGTAGCTTGCCGATGGCGAATGCGTTCAAGCCCTCGAGAATCTGGGCGATGCTGAGCAATTCCCTGGCCAGGGATCTGGCCCAGTCAGGATTTGCATCTTGACCGAGTGAAGCCGAAATGGAATCTGTGCCAGCGATTTGCAGGTCGATGGCAGGAAGGTCTTGGCTCATGCGGGCGGGGTCGATGCGATTCAGGAACTCATTCGCGACCCGGAGTGAGGCTCCGATGTTCAGAATGGCCAGGAAGCTCTGGCGTGCCACTGGGTCCGCGCCTTCCGTCAGAACTGGGAACACCACATCCAATTGTGTGAAGTGCTCTGACAAGGGCGTCACTTGCTCACGTGACTTGTTTCTGCCGGTGGCCAGGTGAAGGTTCAGGCCTGCATCTGCTGCATACTCAATGGCTTTCAGTTCGAGCATGTCGCCCGCTTCGCCAAGCGGTAGCTGGAGTTCTTCGGCAGTGATCGCAGCGAGATATGCCTGCTGGTAGCGCTGTGCCGATGCTATCGCCAGGCTCATTTGTGCCGCGCTCACCCCCGCATTCTTACCCTCATTCGCTTCAGAGAGGGTGACGAGGCGGGCTTTCGCTGCCTCGAGGTCGAGGCGGTTTATGGCGGCGAGGACTCCGTCCGGTGCAAGGACAGCAC
>JAJFFD010000187.1 GCA_021776805.1 Planctomycetota bacterium | reverse complement strand
CGCACACAGAGCAGGATCTCAGGCTGAAAGCGCAGGCGGTCGATGCCAATGGGCTGCTTGCAGGACTGGCAGTTGCCGAAGTCCTCGTCATCGATGATTCGCAGGGCATAGCGCGCGAGCATCAGCTGCTGCTGCTCCCGGGACAGGCCGGCCTTCGCCATTTGCTGCATCTGAATGGCATCCACCCGACTCAGGCGACCGATGGGTTCATCCAAGTTGACCGGATCGGCCTGATCGCCGGAAGTCTCCATGCGCGACTCGAGCTTGACTGCGAGCTCTTCGAGGAGCGCACGAATCTCGGCGCGTTCGGTGTCGGTGAGGGTCATTGGGTACTGCCTGGGGACTGCATCCTACAGCCAAGACCGGGCCAGGCGCTTCCTTCCTAGCTCAACGTTTCTCAGGCAACACCACCGGAAACAGCTCGTTCTCCCCCATCTCCCGCCGGAGGATCTCAATGCCCTCTGCGACGATCGCTGGATTCTCGGCGGCAAGATTGCGTGCCTCCGCGCTGTCTTCCTGGATGTCATACAACTCCCAAGGTTCCGGCCCCGCCCTGCTCTTCAATCCCCGGCGCAGAAGCTTCCACTTGCCGAATCGGACCGCCACCTGCCCTCCGTATTCGGCGAACACCCACACCATCGGGTTGCGCCCGGCCTGCCCGCCTTCTTCAGTGAGTGTAGGTAAAATGCTGATGCCATCGACATGGTCCGGAACGTCCGCAGCGATCACTTCGCAGAAGCTCGCGAACAGATCGGGGAAGTAGGTCGGCCAGTCACTCTCAGATCCCGCTGCAATTTTGCCGGGCCAGTGCGCAATGAATGGCACCCGTAGACCACCCTCGTACACGCTGCCCTTGAAGCCCCGAAGACCAGCTGTGCTATCAAAGAAGGCCGCATCGACTCCGCCGATTCCGAAGACCGGGTCATTCGCGCTGCCATGGGTTGTGCCGTTGTCACTGGAGAAGATCACCAGGGTGTTCTCCGCCAGGCCATGCTCTTCGAGGGCTGCCATCACCCGGCCAACATGTTGATCCAGATGGGTGATCATCGCCGCGTAACCAGCCCGGGGTCGCGGATGGGGCAGGTAGCCGCACTGACCTCGGTACTCGCGATCATCCCATTCCTCTGGATAGCTCTCCACCAACTCGGCCGGCGGATGCATGGCAACATGCGGCTCGATGAATGGGAGATAGAGGAAGAAGGGTTCCGATCTGTGTTCGGCGATGAAGGCCTTCGCTTCGGCCACGATCAGATCAGAGGCATAGGTCTCATCGAACCAATCTTCCATCGTCACCGGACCCTCGGGCTGCCGTTTGCCACCGGGGATAGGCTGCGTGTTGATGGTCACCTTCTCCGCGTCATCCCATAGATGCGGCGGGTAGTAGCTGTGCGCCACACGCTGGCAGTTGTAGCCGTAGAAGTGATCGAATCCCTGCTCGTTCGGGTCACCAGTCGAACCGACGGGACCTAGACCCCACTTCCCCATGGCGCCGGTTGCGTAACCCGCATCGCGGAACACCTCGGCGATAGTCAGCGCTTCCGCCGGGATCGGGTGCTGCCCCTCCACCTGCTTGCCGTTCTCGTCGCGCGCGGGACGATTGCCGCGGATGGTGGTGTGACCGAGATGCTTGCCGGTCATCAACACGTTGCGTGAGGGAGCGCAGGTTGGTGCGCCCGAATATGCCTGGGTCAAACGCATTCCCTGGGCTGCCAATCGATCGAGGTGGGGCGTGCGGATAAGCCTCTGCCCATAGCTTCCCAGCTCTCCCCAGCCGAGATCGTCGGCGATGATCAGCACGACGTTGGGCCGGGAGGTTTTCCCCATGTTGCCGGAAACCCAAGCCGAAAGAATGGCAGCCAGAAGCAGCACCGTCACAGAGACCTTCATGGTTGAACATCATGAGATTTCCTCAGGGGTGAGGAAAGCAGGATCATTCTCCACTGGGAATTGACGCAAGAAGCTTGCTAGGATTGAGCCGGAAGCCGGAGCCAGAGTCATGCCAGTCAAACGATCCTGCCCCTCATGTTCAACCACTCTCAGGGACAAGCACCAAGTCGGCATGGACCGGTTCGAGTGCCCCAAATGCGGACACAACGCCACGATCGCTCCTCAACTGAAGGATCCACTGATCGACGAGGAGTCGCCAGGCAATTTCTCCATTCCGGCATTGGGGGCGGCGGCCGCAGCCGCCGCTGTTGGAGCGGTCGCTTGGGCCGCGCTCTCGATCTACCTCAACTACGAGTACGAGTTCATCGCCTGGGTAATCGGCGGATTGATCGGCTACGCCACCATCAAGGTCGGTGGCAGCGGCCAGTCCATGGGAATCTTGGCCGCCATCATCACGGTCCTGTCGATCTTCTGCGGCAAGTACGCGGCGGTCGAGTTCGCGTCCCTCAAGTACATCGGCCGGGGACAGTACGAGGACTACCTGGGGACGATCAGCCTGGACATCGCCGCCCTCGAATCGATCGGTGAGGATCCCACCGACTCTCAGATCGCCGACTGGCTGGTCACTCGCGGCTACTACAACGAGACGGATCGAAAGGTGACGCCGGAAGCCATCGACGACTTTCGCGAGCAGAGCATTCCCTTTCTGCTGAGCTTCGATCCGGATGCGCAGAACTACGATCGATGGCGACGGGAGAAGGAGGCGGAACACCATGTCTGGATCGAGGCCCAGGGTGGCACCCTGCAGGTCATGATCGATGACCTCAACGTCATGGACGTGGTCTTCCTCTTGGCCGGGGTCTCGACCGCCTTCGCGCTGGTCAGGAGGGGCTGAACTGCCGAGGGTCGGCGCTCATTTCCTGGCCTTCCGATACTCCTCGAGCGTGGGCTCGTAGCGCGCCCCATTCTCATCCCCTGCAGCCTCGATCGCCCTTTCTTGCAGCTCGATGGCCTTCTCCACTTCTCCCAAGGAGAAATGTACCCGCGCCAGTGTGTCCAGTACCCCGGCGTCCTCTCCCTTGCTGAACTCCACCGCCGCAGTCGCCGCCCGCCTGGCCAGATCCAGATCCCTCGTTGCCAACCTGGCTTGCGGATTCACGATGGACCAGGCAATGTGATTGAGACCAGGCACGTCGCCGGCATCGATGGCCTTCTCGACCAGGGCTTCGCCGGTCTCAAAGGCAGCTTCTGCGAGACCCGCACGGATGAGCGCATCAAACTTGCTGCTCATGACGTCGTCGACCAGGATCGGATACTCCTCCTCCGCCTGCTCCCATGCAGCAAGCCCCGCATCCGCATCGCTGGCGAAGAGACGCATGGCTGAGATGTACGCGTCGTCCGCTCGCTTCACCCTCTTCGGCCCGCTTTCCAGATCCCAGGTCCCCGCCACGATCTCCTCCAGGGGCATGCGCAGGATGACCGGATGGCCAATCCAAGCGATCTTCCCCGCGCGGTCGACAATGAAGGTCGTCGGCAACCCACGATCCTCCGGCATCCATGCCTTGTCCATGAACTTGCTCTTGCCGTCATAGGCGACGGTGTAGGCCATTCGGTCCCCTGCCCGCTGCACGAAGGCCTCGACCTTGCCGAGGTCGAAGTGCTCTCTATAGCCTTGGCCGGATCGGACGAGCTCGCGGATGTTGACGCCGACGATGGTCACGCCCCGTTCTCCGTACTCCGCCTGCAAGGCGGATAGGTGTGGCATGGCCTGGATGCAGGGTGCGCACCAGGTAGCCCAGAACTCGACAACGTAAACTTGGCCTTTCTCGAACTCGGGAATCGCTTCGCCCCTGAGGAAGGCTTCGACTTGGAGAGCTGGGGCCGGGTCGCCGATGGAAAGGCGCACTTTCTCGTTTGAAGTGATGCTCTGCGTCGGGGCTTCGGCGCAGAGGTTAATGCTCAGAGCGACTGCAGTGATGGCGGGGAAGGCTTTCATGTCTTGGTCAGAGCCTGGGTGAGCGAATCGAATTGCTGCGGGCTCATCTAGCGCCCGCAGGCTGCGGTCCGCTGATGCAATTCCAGATCATTCTGGCCGGGATCCCCCTAGCCCCCCGGCTGATCGGGGGCATCACCCTCGGCGGACTCCGTTTGCCTTTCGATCCGAACCATATTCACCCGCCTGCCGGTCATCGATTCGACGGTGAAGCGGATCCTTTCCTCGACGATGGAGTCGCCCGTGTCCGGGACGCGTGCCAGGCGAAGCATGAAGAGACCAGAAAGCGTGTTGGCGTCCACCTCATCCGGAAAATCCACATCCAGGGCCCGCTCCAGGTCGGCCAACGGCGTCCAACCATCCGCCTCCCAGTGACCGCCCTTCTCCACTAGAACCGTACCGCTAGTGACTTGATCCAACTCATCGGCGATCTCACCGACGATCTCTTCGAGGAGATCCTCCATGGTGACCACGCCGGCAAAGGCGCCGTACTCGTCGATGACGACTGCCATCTGCTGATGCCCGCGGCGCATGAGTTCGAATAGCAAGCCGATATGCTGACTTTCGGGAACCACCAGCGGTTCGCGGATGAGACTGGGAAGCGTGCTTGCCTGGAGATCCTCGCCAGTCAAGGAATGGCGGTATAGATCTTTGGCAAGCAGAATGCCCCGGACATTTTCGTCTTCTCCATCGAGCACCGGAAAGCGCGAGTGCTGAATCTTGCCCATCGTCTCAAGCTGTTGCTCCCAGGAGTCACGCATGTCGATGTATGCAACCTTGCCCCGCGGCACCATGATCTCTTCGACTCGGCGCGTATCGAACTCGAACATGTTGCGCAGCATCAGAGCCTTCTCAGTCTCGATATTGCCGTGTTGTTCGCTGGTATGGATCAAGCCTTGGATCTCCTCTCCAGACAGGATCTCAGCGTGGGAGGCTTCGGCGACACCGAACATTCGCAAGATGGCCGAGCTGGCGGCATTGAGCAGCCAATTCAAAGGGAAGATGAAGATGTAGAAGGCGCGCAGGGGGTAGGCAACCCAGAGCGAGACCGGTTCGGGTTTCCGGATTGCGAAAGTCTTCGGTACCTGCTCACCCACCACGATGTGCAGTGAGGAGAAGATGGTAAAGCCAGTGATGAAGGCGATCGTGTGCACCGCCTGTTCCGACAGACCCAATGGTTCGAGCAAGGGTTCGAGAATGGCCGCGACCGTTGGTTCCCCGACCCAGCCCAGGCCAAGGGAGGCCATGGTGATCCCCAGCTGGCAGGCAGCCAGGTATGGCTCGAGGTTCTGATGAATCTTCTGGGTAAGCCTGGCAGACCTGCTTCCGCTTTCGACCAAGGCATCGATGCGAAAACTCTTGAGTTTTACCAGGGCGAACTCTGCTGCCACGAAGAACGCGTTGGCGACGAGCAGCAGGATGGCGATGGTCAGGTTTAGCAGCATGGAGAACGCGTCGGCGACGGCCGAGCCGCCGATACGGGAGGGGTGACGCGTCTTTCAGTTTGCTCCAGACTGCGCCCATTTGCGATCGCTAATCTCCGTGCTATCTGGGAGTTCTGCAATCCATCTTTCCCACCGCCCCGAGGCGCTACTCACTGAGGCAGCGGCCGGCAGAGGGATCGAGGCACCGTTTCTGCCCCGATCTTGCCCCCCTCCGGGAAGCCTCAGCCTGCCGAGAAAACCGGATGGCCCAGCCCATCCGGAGACCCATGCCAGGTGACTCGCATCGATGGCTTGCGTGCCGGCATCGGGTGCCAGGGCTCATTCGACCTACCGGACAAGGAGTCGATGCCGGAACCGACTGGTCGTCGCGGACGCGTTGATCGGGTTCGCTTGGATAGTGCTTGCCAGCCAGCAGGCGCGGTACGGAACAACTAGTCGGCCATTCGAACAGAATCCCGGGCGAGAAGACTGACACGGCCAAGCTGGCGAATAGAGTCAAGACCTCCCTCAGCGGAACCCAACCTAGATCGAAGAGGCTTATGGCGAACAACAAGGTAGCTATCATCACCGCCGGCGGCAGCGGCATGGGAGCGGAGGCAGCTCGCCGACTGGCAGCCGACGGATTCCGCATCGCCATTCTGTCATCCTCTGGCAAGGGAGAAGCACTCGCCAAGGAACTTGGCGGCATCGGCTTCACCGGCTCCAATCAATCCAAGGAGGATCTCGAGCGCTTGGTCGATCAGACCGTCGAACGCTGGAAGCGCGTCGACGTGCTGGTCAACAGTGCAGGCCACGGTCCGAGGGCACCGATTCTCGAACTGTCCGACGAAGACTGGCACAGCGGCATGGATGTTTACTTCCTGAATGTGGTCCGCCCGACTCGCCTGGTCACACCGATCATGCAGGAGCAGAAGTCGGGGGTAATCATCAACATCTCCACTTTCGCCGCATTCGAACCTGATCCTGTCTTCCCGACATCCGGAGTCTTTCGCGCCGGTCTGGCCGCCTTCACCAAGCTCTACGCAGATCGCTATGCCGCGGACAACATCCGCATGAACAACGTGCTTCCGGGATTCATCGATAGCCTGCCCGAGAAGCAGGAGTTTCGCGATCGAATCCCCATGCAGCGCTACGGCAAGTCGGAGGAGATCGCGGGGGTGATCGCGTTCCTGGCCTCGGATGCCGCCGGCTACATGACTGGACAGAACATTCGGGTGGACGGCGGGATTACCCGTTCGGTTTGAAGTTGAGGGAGGAGGCCGGTGGATTCCGGTCCAGGACCGGGTCAGGTTCTAATCTCCAACCACAGAGCTCAGTCCCTCTGGTGAATATTGACCTCGCTTGAATAAGGTCGTCCGGCTCCACCTTTGACTAGATCTCCAAGACTGAACTGGTCCAGCGCGGCAGTCAGGACGAGCAGTCTTGCATGGCTACAAGGCGGCGATGGTGAATCACAGGGTCGCAAGTTCAGCAAACTCTAGGCTCAGCTCTCTTCCTAGTTCTGCCCTCGAGGACGTGGCCAAGATCGTGCAAATCAACCCACCGAGCATCAACTTCACTGGCGGCGGCATGCATTGCATGACCATGCAGCAGCCAGTATCTCCTCGATGACGCCCGGCGGATTGAAAGGGAGCTTGTGATGACCCCTTCACTCGACCCTGGTCGCGGCCAGCTGCCCCTAGAGCCTGTGGCTCGCAAGCACTAACAACGGTCCACTCGGGTCAATCGACCTCGGTTGACAGCTCATCTCCTCCACCTACGATTTGCCTGCCCGCCACCAGGACAGGAAGGAGTCATTCTTAGGATGGAAACGAAAGCGACGCGACTGGGGCTATGTATTCTGCTGATCGCGGCTCTTCATCCTTCGTCTGTTCTGGCGCAGAAGAGCCCGGACGTGCGACTGGACACGGGTCTGCCCGGAGCATTCGGTTCTGGAGGCTCGCAGATCACGGCATCAGGCGACTCGGTCTATGTGACGTGGACGGACTGGCGCAACGGCAAGATTGACGTCTACTTCAACCGTTCGCTAGACGGTGGTGCCACCTGGCTGACCTCAGATACTCGGCTGAATACAGACTTGCCAGGAGCAAGTAGTTCCGGTGGTTCCGAGATTGCGGCATTCGGCGACTCGGTCTATGTGACATGGCTAGATATGCGCGATGGCGACTCCGACATCTACTTCAACCGTTCAGTGGACGCCGGCACGACATGGCTCAGTTCTGACATTCAACTGAATGTGGATCTACCTGGAACTGCACTTTCGCTTCTCCCGCAGATAGCTGCCTCGCGGGACTCCGTGTACGTGACTTGGTTTGAACTCCGCGACAGCCGCTCCGATATCTACTTCAACCGTTCGTTAGACGGCGGAATCACCTGGCTACCTTCCGAGATTCGACTGGATACGGATCTGCCTGGAACAGCCAATTCCGTTTTTCCGCAGATCGAGGCATCGGGCGACTCCGTCTATGTGACATGGATTGATAATCGCAATGGCAGTAGCGATATCTACTTCAACCGCTCGCTAGACGGAGGCAATACATGGCTGACCTCTGACCTCAGACTAAACACAGATCAGCCTGGATCGGCCCCTTCCGAGTTTCCGATGATCGCAGCATCGGGCGGTCTGGTTTACGTGACTTGGAGCGATCAACGAAATGGCTTAGCGGACATCTACCTCAACCGATCCCAAGACGGAGGTGCCACGTGGCTGAGCTCTGACATCAAGCTGGATACGGATCTGCCTGGATCTGCCAAATCCAATTTTCAACAAATCGCGACAGTGGATAACTCCGTCTATGTGACTTGGGACGATTACCGAAACGGCTCATCGGACATCTACTTCAATTGTTCCCAGGACGGAGGAGCCCATTGGTTGGCTTCAGACCTTCGCCTGAATACAGATTCGCCTGGAGCGACGGTTTCTACGAGATCGCAGGTTGCGGCATCGAGCGAGTCTGTTTTTGTGACTTGGGAAGACCAGCGCAGTGGGAATGGGAACGGCTCCTGCGACATTTACTTCAACCGTTCACTAGACGGCGGTTCTACTTGGCTGGCCTCTGACATTCGGTTGGACAAACTTCTGCCCGGCGAGACTCCATCTGATACCCCACAGATCGCGGCATCAGGCGATTCCGTCTATGTGACGTGGCGGGACTGGCGCAATGGAGCCCCCGACATCTATTTCAACATCCCCTTCGGCGCCCAGCCATATGGGGAAGGAACAGCAGGCTCAGGATTATTCGTCCCTCGACTGAACGGCACAGATAGTCTCACCCTTGGAAGCACATTCATTCTTTCAATAAGCGATGGCCTCGGCGGTGCGTTCGGGGTCTTGGCCATGGGCGGTCCAAACTCCAAATCCTCCCTCCCTCTGCTTGGAGGTTCACTGCTCGTCAACCCGATCGACCACGTGGTACCGATGGTATTAGGCGGTGCAGCAGGCAGTCCAGGCGATGGTAGCATCAGCATCAACTGC
>JAJFFD010000186.1 GCA_021776805.1 Planctomycetota bacterium | reverse complement strand
GTCTACGCCTGGCCTCTCGACCAGATCGCAGCCGCCCGGACTGCCTTCTACTTCCCCGAGGCGGGGACTCCGGCCTACAGCCGTAACCTCCTCGCTCGCTACCAGGGCACGGAACGGAGTCCTGACCCTGGTGCTGCCATGCCGCGCGCCGGCGGCAACAATGCAGAGACGAAGCTCGATCGTGAGGGCGGATACGTCGGCAACGAATATGACGAGCGCTGGCTAGTCCTCAAAGATCGCGAGTCGAAGTAGGCCCGATGAGTCAAACTGGCTGCGGCACCCAGAACCCTTAGAAGAACTCGTAGAGGTAGTTATTCAGGGCCCGGCGCATCGCAGGCTCTTCATCGGGCAGCAGGCGTTTGATAGTCATGGCATCATCGATGCGAATATCGCGCTGCAGGAGATTCAGAGCCAGCAGGCGCATCTGCGGGATCTCATCCCGGTCTGAGAGAATCCGCCTCAGCCGCCCGAAGGTACTTGCCCTGAAGTCAGGATCCTCGCGATCCGCAGCGATACTGGACAACACACCGAGCAGCTGACCACGCCGCCGGTAGTCAGCCTCCGGCAGGGCTTCCCAGATGGCCGCCACCTCACCCTCGGCGCCACGAACATTCATGATCAGGAGCCCCGCATAGCGCTGAGAGTCGGGGAAGAACTCCTCCTCGGCGAGGAAGATCCTGCTCAAGGGGACCAGGGATTCGGGCCTACCAATGTGCCCAATCGCCTGCAGGTACTTTCTACGCTCAGCGACAGGGACCTTCTGCATCCGGAGGTCGATGCTCGGCACCGCCGCGCCATCTCGAGCAGCGACCAAATCGTTCATGGCCATGCTGAGCTTGGAGCCGCTCTCACTCTCGACGGTCCTTATCAGCTCCTCCAGGTGTCCTCGGCGGCCATGTTCGACCAGCACTCCGAGAATCATATGGCGTACGGCTGGCACCGATTCGAGCACGAGCATGGTCTCGAGGGTAGCGTCGATACGATCCCCGGGATGCTCACTGAAGATCTGCACGAGCATGGAGCGAAGCTCCGTGTTCTCATTGTTGGATAGAGCCAGGAGCTGATCCATGAAGGGCGAAATGTCATGGCCAGCCAAGGCATTGAGACTCACCAGCTTTTCGTCGACGGTGCCGTCTACCAGGTACTCCCGGAGGATCTGCTCACCGACGCCATCACCGTTCGCGTAGCGCAAACCCGCGATATGCGGTCGCATATTCGGTGGTGGATTCTCCCAGAGTGGTTCGAACACCCGCACCGCCCAGGCCGGGGGCATCGCCTCGACCTCGTTGATGATGGTGGGATGCAGGGGCGTATAGTTCGGCTGTTGCAGGAGAGCGCTGTACCATTCGATCGCTTCTTCGCCCAGGTATAGGCGCGCCGCCTTGAGCCAGAAAATCTGACTCCTTTGGGTCATCTGGTTGAAGAGATTGCTGGCGCGAAGAACAGCATCCTTGGTTCCGGAATAGACCAAGGACTCCATGGCTTTGCCGCGCACACCCTCGTTCTCATGATCCAGTGCACGCAGCAGGGCATCGGCAAAAATTGGATTCTTGGCGCGCCCCATGGCCTCGACGGCATTGGCCACCACAGTGGCATCGTTGGGATTCTGGTAGGCCCTGTCCATGTGCTCGATGAGCAGGGGAAGGTCCTCCGCCTCAACACGATCAAAGAATTCGCGAGACAGGCGCCAGGCATCGCGAGTGCATGTGCCGGTCAGATTGTCGATGACCTTGCCCAAGGCCTGGCGGCGGCTCTTGTCGTACCAAGGGTTCGGCGCTGTCGGAGACAGGCTGGGGCTCTCCGGGGCTCCGGGAAAGTCCGCATGCCAGACCTTGAAGCCGCCGCTGAGACCAGGACCCTGTGTTTCTGGACTAACGAGCTGACCGCTGCCTTCCTGCGAGGGCTCGCTCTCATCGCTACATGCACTCAGGGCGAAGATACTGAGGAAGGAAATGCTGAGGATGGCGGCAGTTCTCATGTCGGGTCTCGGCCTGGGCATAGCAGGCATAGACGACTGGGTCACAGTCGATCGCGTAGATACGGGGCCATGTACCCCATTCACCGGGAGCCACTCTCAGGGACCTCGAGGATCCCCTGGGCATATCGGAAGGTATCGCCGGCAATCTGGTAGTCCAATTGATTGCGCAGCAGCTGGCTGCGCACCTCGCGTAGCTCTTGATTGCGCTGCTGAACCTCGAAGATGGTTGTTCGGCCGACCTTGAGCCGCTCCTGCTCAGTATCGAGAACAGTCTCTGCCAGGCGGACGCTCTCCTCGGAGGCGCGAATACTCTCCCGGAAGGTGTTCAATTGCAGAATGGCATCGCGAACCTCGAGTTGGATCTGCTGCTCTGCCGCATAGAGGAGTCTGCGCTCACGCTCCACTTCGAGCTCGGCCCGACGCTCATTCGCCCTGGCAGCCGAGTTGCCAATCGGCACGGACATCTGCAACTGCACACTCCAATCGGGGAAATTGAACCGGCGCGTGTCCTTCCAGGCATCGTTGTAGTCAGTGCGGACGCCGTTCGCCGCGTAGGATCCTACCAGGTCTAGTTGTGGCAGTAGATCACGGTTGGCGGTCTCGAGGTCGATCTCGGCCTTACGCAAGCTGAAGCGCCGCGCCAGAAGATCCGGGCGATTGTTCAGAGCCTTGCGCGCGTACTCCTGCCAGGACCCAGGGGGCAGCGCACCGATCTCAGCGATCGAAGTGATAGGCTGCAGGTTTCGCGCCCAGACATTGCCGTCGCTGTCATCGAAGAGCAGTTCGCGCAGGATGTCCTCTCTCTGGCGAATGAGGTTCTCCGCCCGGATGAGTTCCTCCAATCGTCGCGCGACTTCGGCTTCGTCAGCGACACGATCACGCTCGGCAAGATCGCGCACCCGAATCCGCTCCTCGGTGATGCGCAGCTGTTCTTGGGCGAGCTCGTAGGCTTGAAAGAGAACGCGATAGTTTTCCCGCGAAAAAACCAGCTCCCAATAGGCTTCCGCAACGGTCAATAGCGTGTCCTGGACCTGACGCTCAAAAACCGCATCCGACTCCCCCATGTCTGCCCGGGCAGTGCGCACTCGCCGCAGGGCGTAATCGCTGCCAAAGCCCCGCAGCAGCGGCTGGGTCACCGTGGCCTGAAAAGAACTGCTGAACTGCATAGGGTCAAAACCAGGCGTGTTGGTCGACTGGACCACTCGCGCCGGCGCGTAGGACATCTCGAAGAGTCCACCGGTCGCCACCTGGCTACGGATACCGACATCACCGGAGATGACTTCCCGTCGGATCGATGGCGAGAAGATGTTGCGCCGCGCTTCCCGCGTTCGCCCGTACCTGGCGTCTGCAAAGAACTCCGGCTCGAAGAAGGCCTCCTCGAATCGCAGAACTTCGATGGACTGCATTGGGCGCAGCTCTTCCGCCTTGAGATCCAGATTGTTGCGCCTGGCAAAACGCAGGGCGTCTTCGATGCTGAGCTCGAGAACTTGCCGGCCTTCGTGATCCGAGGGGATCAGGATCTCCTGTGCTGGAGTCTCGCCGGTGGGCTCTTGCTCAGCTGGATCCTGCGCGAACAGTGATCCCATGCTGAGCAGACAGGTCGCCCATTTGAGGGGTGGTACTTGCAGATACATTGCTCGTCTCCTGAGCGCGACAAGCATAGGTCTGCGCCAGGACGAAGCGAGCTGCACTTGGCAAGCTCTGCACTCGGCCACGTCCGGGAGCGCCCGAGGGCGCCAGGGACCGCGG
The DNA here is from genome assembly GCA_021776805.1 of Planctomycetota bacterium. Lineage (GTDB taxonomy): Bacteria > Planctomycetota > UBA1135 > UBA1135 > UBA2386 > JAJFFD01. The sequence goes on along the minus strand of JAJFFD010000186.1, from coordinate 12,588 downwards.
CCTCAGGAGCCGGACTGGGCCGTCAGCTGCTGGACGCTGAGCTGAACCACACCCAGGGCGCCGGGGGCGGCGAAATTGCTGCTCAAGCAGAGCAAAAGCGCCGCCGCGTCATCGATACGCAAGGGAGTGCGCGCCGCCGCCAAGCCCCTCAGCTCGAGCTGAAACTCCGCCCAGCCATTACGGGCCGGGTACTTGCTCCAGGACAGCTGAAAGAGCGCCTCATAGTCAGGCAAGAGCCGTCGCGCCGGCCAAAGCAGAAGATCGCGATCCACCCGAGAGCGGTCCACCAGATCGCCAAAACCATAGAGCTGAGCGGCGCAGAGATCCGGCGATTCCTGATCACTCATCGCCAAGCGCTCGCCCAAATGGGCCGCAACCATGAGGCGGGCCCGGAAGGCCAGACCACTGTGCACCCCAAAGGCAGGTGCCAGCCTGAGAACCTGACCGGCATCAGCGAGGGCCGCCACCGGGGTCCGCCACGACAGTAGCTCCGGTCGCTCCGCACCTGGGCCAGCCGGCTGACTCTGACGCAGGACTTCTCTGGCAAGTCGATCTGCATGCTTGTGGACGAGTTCGCCCATCACTCCGCCGTGAATGACCGCCAAGTCATTGAGAGCTGCGAGAGCTCTGGCCAGTTCGCCCCCCTGCAAAGCAGGCAAGGCCGAAACCAGCTGGCCCGCGCGTTCGCGGAGCAGGGGACCATGCTGTCCATCCCAGGCGTTTGGGTCCGCCGCGAGAAGTGCTCGCAGAACGAGAGAGTTACTGGCGACATCGTCGCCACCTTCGCCGGCCTGTGCACGCTGGACGATGTCGGCCGCCAGAGTCTTGACCCGGTCGCCAAGATCGGGGCTGCCAAGCAAGGACAGGAACTGCTGACGCTGCGCCATGCTTCGACGCAGTCGCTGTTCCTCGCGCAGGCTATGCAGCAGATTCTCTGCATGCATCCAGGTCGCCGCATCACCGGGCAGAGTGAAGGCCGAATACTGTTCCAAGCTGCGCAGGAAGGAGGCATCCGCCACTGGTAGCCTGGTGATATCCAGGAGCTGGCCCAATTCCGCATCCACATCTTCCGGACGAGGCAGGGGAGCCGGCGGCGCGGCGAGGACCATGCTGCTCAGGGGCAGAGCTTCCAGCGGCTCTGCAGTTGCCGGCAGCAAATTTCGCAGAGTCTGCACCAAACTCAAGAGGAGCAGCATCATGGCGGCCACCTGCACGACTCGGCTCAACTCGCCTCTGATGCTCAGAGTCTCGGGGCTGCGCAGATTAGCACGGCGCTGAATCGCAAAGCGCAGGCGAAGGCTCAGCTCCGGTGAGACCGCCAAGTCTTCGCTCGCAGCAATTTCGCGCGCATCCGCACGGAAGGACTCGAGCAGGAGCCCGAGCTCCGCCATCTCCAAGGCAGCCTCCGGGCTGTCTGCAACCAGGCGGCGCATCGCTTGGCGCTCCTTGCTGTCGCCCTCACCGAGCAGGTGATCGAAGACTTCGCCGGTGGAAACGCGGCCAGGCTCGAGGCTCATGCTTCCCCTCCCAGGCGTCGCTGTTCAGCCCCAGGTTGCCGGCTACGCCCTTCAACTTGATCGCTCTCCTCGTCAGGTCCCAAGATCTTCTTCAGGGCACGCACGGAGTTGTGCATCCGCGATTTTACCGTGCCGATGGGGATCTGCAGCACTTCGCTGATCTGTGCGTAGGGCAGTTCCTGGTACACCGCCAGCTCAAAGACCAGGCGATGCGGTTCGGTCAATTGTTCCAGAGACTTGCGCAGACGGCGGCGCTCTTCGTCCTGTTCGGCGAGGAGTGGCGGCGCGGGGATTCGATCCGACTCGGGATCGAAGCCGGCAAGCAGGGCCTGGTCCAGGGAATACAGGGGCTTCCGCGGTCTCTGGGCCCGGTAATGGTCGATCCAGAGATTGGTCGCGATGCGGAAGATGTAGGTGGAGAGACGCCCCTGGGGTCGGTAGCGCTGGGCACCGCGGAGTAGCTTGAGGAAGAGGGACTGGGTCAGATCTTCCGATTGGCCTCGATCCCAGGAGAGGCGATAGAAGAACTGCACCAAGCGGCGCTCATACTCGCCGACGATCCGGTCGAAGGCGGCGGCCTCCCCTTGGCGGAATCGATCCAGAAGGTCGCCCAGATCTGCAGGCGGCTGGGAGGGGGCCAGGCTGGGGACTTTCTTCGCGGGGCGAGGCATCAGCTAGCTAACGATAAGGCAGGGGCCCTGGTTCAGGGTGAGCTTGACAGCTTTTCTATCCAGCGGAAGGTTGGCTCTGGACCCCTGATACGGGCTATCCGCCCCTTGGCATGGGGCAGCAATTCCAGCCAGAGACAATCCTCCGGTAGCAGCTCAGCCACCCGGTCAGCCCACTCCACCACCAGAACTGCCGACGCCTCCTGCAGATAGTCCACTCCACCATCGAGGAGAAAGGCCCGGGTCTTGGCCTCCATGTAGGCATCCAGGTGCAGCATGGGCTTGGGTCCGGGGTGCTCCACCACCAGCAAATAGGTCGGACTGCAGACCCCCTCCGGGTCCACGAGCCCCAGTCCCAGGCCCAATCCCTGAGCGAGGCAGGTCTTCCCCGCGCCCAAGTCCCCTACCAGGGCCAGGCCCTGGCCGGGGACAATCGCCTCGCCGAGTTTTCTTCCAAGCTCGCGCGTCGCGGCTTCGTCGGCGAGAACGATCTCGACTCTGACTTCAGACTCGGTGCTCATAACCCCTGATCTCCAGGCCTTGGCAGCTGCCCTGACCTCGGTCGAGGAAGATCCCCGGACGATCGATGATCCTACCGATCGCTCGCCGAGCCGTCATTCCAAGGGGGCCACGCTTTGGCAGCTTCGCTCCCCCGGCCACGACGAAGAGCAATTCGTAGTCCTCGCCATCGTAGAGGGCGTGGTCGAGGGCGCTGCGCCCGGAATCAGCAGCCGCTCGCTTTGCTGCCGCCGACAGAGGGATGGCCGCGGAATCGAGGAGCGCACCCGCACAGCCGGAAGCTTCGAGCAAAGTCTGCAGGTCCAAGACGAGACCGTCGCTCAGATCGATGGCGCCGCGCAGCTCGCTTCTACCGGCCAGCCAAAGGCCCTCGCGAATCCGCGGCGTGAAACGCAAGTGCTTGCCGAGTTGGGACCCGCCGAGGGATCCGGTGAGGTGCAGGCAATCACCGACCTGCGCCCGGTCGCGGCGCAGGGGCGCAGACTCGAGATGGCCGACCACCGTCACGGTGACCACCAGTGGACCGGGACTCCGCCCGACATCTCCACCGACGACTCGACAACTAGCCTGTGCCGCCGCCCGCCGCAGACCATCAAAGAGGCTGCGCCGCTGACGGCTGGTAAATCCTGCCGGCAGCAGAACGGATATGAGCGCGTAGTCGGGCCGCGCTCCCATGGCAGCGAGATCGGAGAGGTTGCGATTCATCGCCTTGCGGCCTACCCATGCAGGCGAGGTCCCAGCGGCGAAATGCACAGACTCCACCGTTGGATCGCAGGCCAGCACCATGTCCCCGGCAGGGGCGACGACCACCGCCGCGTCATCGCCGATGCCAACTCGCACCGACTTGCCCGCAGGTCCGAAGAACTCGGCCAGGCGCCCGGTGAACTGGCGCTCAGCGCCCATCGCGACTCGGCTCCGACTTGAAGCCGGTCAAGACCAGCGCGCGAATTGCATCCCTGGGAAAGGGCCTGGCACTGAGAAGATCAGCAAAGCGTGATCCCGGGTTGTCCGCAGCCAGATACAGGCCAGTCTCCGCCACCGAGGTCACACGGGCAATCAGACTGCCACCATCGGGGAGATCGACGAAGACCACCGATCCACGGGCCAAGCCAGAAGGACGCTTGTCGATTAGGCATAGGGTGCCAGGGGGGTAATTCGCGGACATGCTGTCCATACCCGTAGGCACGCGCAGCCAGCCGTAGTTCAGGTAGAGCAGCAGCCCCATTAGGATGGCCAGAGGCAGCATGGCGCGCCGCATGAGCCGGGCTGCCTTCATCGAATCGAGCATCTGCGCCATCAGCTTATCGCCCCGAGAATCTGCCGAACCTGCGATTCCGGATCCAGAACATCACAAAGACCTGAACGCAGAGCGAAGCCTGCCGGTGCACTTGCGATCCGGCCAATTTTCTCTGCGTCCAAACCGCCGAGCCAGAGCACCGGCAAGCCTGCCCCTCGGGTCAGCTCCTCGGCCCTCTGCAAGCCGATCGCCGGCTGGCCCGGCTTGCAACTGCTAGGCAGCAGGGGCGAGAGGCTCACATAGTCAGCCCCCTCCGCCTTGGCCCAGGCGATCTCCCTGGCGTCGTGGGCGGAGAAGCCCAAGAGCGTATCCGGGAGGAAGCGCCGGGCATCGCCAGGACTCAGGGATCCGCCGCCGAGGTGCAAGCCGTCCCCGAAGCCGGCGGCGACAAGATCAGCGCGATCATTGATGATCAAGAGCCCATCCACCGACTGCAGCATGGGGCGCAGCTCCCGGCAGAAGTCAGCGAGTTCGCGAGCCGATAGTTGCCCTTCGCGGAGCTGCATGGCACGCAGGCCCCCGGCGATGCATGCCGCCAGTATGCGCTGTAGCCGCGGCAGGTCCCCACGCCCATCGCTCACCAGTAGCAAACGCATGGCCTCGCTGGGGAAGCTCACGAGGCCTCCCGGCTGGCCACCTTCTTCCGACTCTTCTTGGCCTTCTTCTTGGGACGCAGGAGGGCTGCCAGATAAGGACCCGTCTGACTTTGCTTGCTGAGTACGATTTCCTCCGGCGAACCGCTGAAGACGATTTGGCCACCGGCGTCTCCCGCCTCCGGACCCATTTCAATCACATGGTCCGCAGACTTGATCACATCGAGATGATGCTCGATGACGATCACCGTATCGCCACGATCCACCAGTCGTTGCAAGACGACCAAGAGTTTGGCGACGTCGTCCAAATGCAGCCCGGTCGTCGGCTCGTCCAGGAGAAAGAGTTTGTGTTCCTTCGGATTGCGGGCCAACTGCGCCACGAGTTTGATGCGCTGGGCCTCGCCCCCAGAGAGGGTGTTCGCCGCCTGGCCGAGCTTCAGGTAGCCGAGACCGACATCATCCAGAAGTTGAAGCTGCCGCCGCACACGCGGATGGTTACCGAAGAATTCGCAAGCCTCACGCACCTCGAGATCGAGGACCTGGGCGATGTTGCGCCCGCGATACTCCACACTCAGGGTCTCCGCATTGAAGCGTCGGCCGGAACAGATCTCGCAAGTCACCCAGACATCGGCGAGGAAGTGCATCTCGACTCGGATGTGCCCCTTACCCTCACAGGCATCACAGCGACCACCGGCGAGATTGAAGGAGAAGCGCCCGGGACCAAAGCCCTTCATCTTGCTCACCGGTAGCTGTGAAAAGAGCTCGCGCAGAGGTGTGAAGATCCCGGTGTAGGTAGCCGGATTGCTCGCCGGCGTGCTGCCGATGGGGCTCTGGTCGACGACGATGGGACTGAGGGCGGAGACGCCGCGGAGCTTTGCTCGGTTCTCTTGCACTGCCACCAGGAGACTGTCCAAAACCAGGGAGGACTTGCCCGAACCGGAGACGCCGGTGACCGCAGTCATCACCCCGAGCGGGAAGTCCACATCAACCTTCTTCAGGTTGTGGGCACGGGCACCACGCAGCTGGATGCTCCCCATCCGCTCCCGACGTTCGCTCGGCAGAGGCACCTGCAGTTCACCGCGGAGGTATCTGCCGGTGAGCCCTTCACTGCCCGCGACCTCTGCTGCTGTGCCGCAGGCCACGACCTCGCCACCGCGGTGGCCAGCTCCGGGACCCATGTCGACCACATAATCCGCCCGCCGGATCACCGCCTCGTCATGTTCGACCGCGACGATGCTGTTGCCCTGGTCGCGCAGCTCGAGCAGAGTGTCCAGAAGGCGCATGGTGTCCTTGGGATGCAGACCGATGGTCGGCTCATCGAGGACGTAGAGCACACCGACGAGGCGATTGCCAAGCTGAGTCGCAAGACGAATGCGCTGCGCTTCACCGCCGGAAAGGGTCGCCGAGGAACGATCGAGGGTGAGATAACCCAATCCGACCGAACTCAAGAAGCGCAGGCGGTTGCCGATCTCGACGAGCACCTCATGGGCGATGCTGCGCTCTACCTTGCGCAGGCGCATCTTGCTCAGGGTCGCGATAGCCTCGTCCACCGACAGCTTGGAGATCTGTGGCAGGTTCTTGCCGCCCACCAGGATGTGACGCTGGGCGATCTTCAGGCGATCACCATCACAGTCGTTGCAGGAGCCGATGCGCATGACTCCCTGAAAGCGCTCCGCCTTCTCGCCACCTTCCTGATTGCGGAACCACTCCTCGACCTGCCGCGCCAGGCCCTTCCACTCCACCGACATCTCATAGCTGCGCGAGGACCGCGCCCGCCGCCGGCGAAAGACCACGTCGAAGCGGCGACTGCCACAGCCCTGCATGAGAATGTTCTGGGCCGCCGACGGGAGTTCCTCGTACGGCAGATCCAGGTCAAAGCCCTCCTCCTTCGCCACCTGCACGGCGATCTTCCGGTACCAGCCAGAACGACGCATCATGAAGGTGAAGGCGGCACCCTTGTGCTTGATCGCTCCGGCAAAGAGCGGCTTCTTTGGGTGGTTGACCAGGAGCTTCGGGTCGCAGGCCACCACCCGCCCAAGACCGGCGCAAGTCGCACATGCGCCAGAATGATGATTGAAGGAAAAGTAGCGGGGGTGGGGATCCTTGGGCACCGAGTGACCGCAGTGACTACAGGCCCGCTCGGTGCTGAAGATGCGTTGACGCCCATCCTTCAGACGAAAGTAGACCCGGCCGTGCCCCTCCACCGCGGCCTGCGCGGCCCCATCGACCAATCGCCCGCGATCCTTCACCGCCAGCCGATCGATGACCAGGAGCAACTCGGGCCAGGCCTTGCTCGCCTTAACCTTCAGAGGCTGCTCCAAACGATGTTCTTCACCATCGAGTAGAACGCGGAGGAATCCCTGCTCACGCCAGCGCTCGCGCAGTCCCTCCAGGTAGACATCCATCTTCTTCTTGCTGCCCAGGAGATTTGCCGGCAGGTGCAGGGGCGCGAGCATGTAGCCGCGCTCGCCGGGAAATTCTTTCAGCAGATCACGCGCAATCTGGTTGGGCGCGTGCTGCAGCAGCTCCTGTTCGTGCCAGGGACAGTAGGGCCGACCGATGCGCGCGAAGAGCAGGCGCAGGTAGTCATGAATCTCCGTGCTCGTCGCCACTGTCGATCTCGGGCTGCTCTGCGCGGCGCGCTGATCGATGGCGATAGCCGGGCCAAGACCATCGAGCTTGTCCACCGGCGCCCGATCGAAGCGACCGAGAAAGCGCCGTGCGTAGGTCGAAAGGCTCTCCACGAAGCGTCGCTGCCCCTCGGCGAAGAGTGTGTCGAAGGCGAGGCTCGACTTCCCCGACCCGGAGACACCGGTGATGACCGTGAATTGATTCAAGGGAATCTGCAGGTCGACCGCCTGCAGGTTGTTCTTCCTCGCACCCTTGACCGTGATCTGAGTCGGTGAGCTATCCCGCTTAGGCTTCTTGATCGCCCCGCTCTTGCGGCGATTCCCGGTTCCCAGCAGCGCTGCCAACGCCTTACCCGTATGCGACTTCTTCTTCCGCGCTACCTGCTCCGGACTGCCCGCCGCCACCAGACGGCCACCACCGGGTCCACCCTCCGGACCCAGATCGATGATGTGATCCGCGGACTTGATCACGTCCATGTTGTGCTCGATGACGATCACCGAGTTACCCGCATCCACCAGACGCTGCAGGGCCGCGAGCAGGCGACGGATATCTTCGAAGTGCAGGCCGGTGGTCGGCTCGTCCAGCAGGTAGATGGTTCGCCCAGTGGCTGGACGCTGCAGTTCGCTCGCCAGCTTGATGCGCTGTGCTTCTCCACCAGAGAGCGTCGTCGAAGGCTGACCAAGGCGCAGATATCCCAGCCCCACTTCTTCCAGAGTACTGAGTGCACGCATCACCTTGGGGAAGTTGGTGAAGAACTCCCCCGCATCCTCGATGGTCATGTCCAGGAGATCGGAAACGTTCTTGCCCTTGAACTCGATCTCCATGGTCTCAGGATTGAAGCGGCTACCACCACAGTCCTCGCAGACCACTTCCACCGGCGCCAGAAACTGCATCTCTAGAATCTTGACCCCTGCGCCCTCGCAGCCCTCACAACGACCACCCTTCACGTTGAAGGAGAAGCGCCCCTTCTTGTACTCGCGCAAGCGCGACTCAGGCAGAGCGGCAAAGAGGTCACGCACCTGATCCCAGAGCTTGGTGTAAGTCGCCGGATTGCTGCGCGGGGTGCGACCGATGGGTTTCTGATCGATCTCAACCACCTTGTCAAGTTGTTCGAGACCCTCGACCGAATCGTGCTCCCCAGGCTGGTCGCTGGCCTTCATGAGCTCTCGTCGCAGCACACGCTTGAGGATGTGATTGACCAGGGTGGACTTCCCCGAACCGGAGACGCCGGTGATGGCCGCCAGGCAACCGAGGGGAAGGTCCACATCCAAGTCCCTCAGGTTGTGCTGCCGAGCACCGCGGATCTTCAGTTCACCCTGGCTCGGTCGACGCTTAGCCGGGATCTCGATGCGCTTCTCACCACGCAGATAGCTACCGGTGAGCGAAGCGCTCTCCTTGACCAGTTCGGGTGCGCCCGCGGCGACGACCTCGCCGCCGTGGCGACCGGCTCCCGGCCCGATGTCCACCAGAAAGTCGCTGGCCAGCATGGTCTCTTCATCGTGCTCAACAACACATACCGTGTTGCCACGATCACGCAGGGCCCGCAGAGTCTCGAGCAGACGACCATGATCTCGGCTGTGCAGACCGATGCTCGGTTCGTCCAGGACGTAGAGGATGCCGCGCAGACCGGCGCCAACCTGAGCCGCCAGGCGAATGCGCTGCGCCTCACCACCGGAGAGGGTATTCGCCCGTCGTTCGAGAGTGAGATAGCCGAGCCCTACCTTGCTCAAGAACTGCAATCGTAGATCGATCTCCTGCAGGATCTCCTTGCCGATGAGTGCGCGGTTCCCCGCCAGTTCGACGGAGTCCAGAAAGGCCAGGCAGTCATCCACGGACTGCTGCAGGATCGCCGGCAGATTGCGGCCCGCGAAGCGCACGTTGCGCGCGTTCGGGTTGAGGCGCTCACCCGCGCAATCTTCGCAGGGAGACTCGGCCCGGAAACGATCCAGATGCCGCGCCGTGGCGCCGCGGTAGACCATACGCAGGTGCGGGATGATCCCGGGAAAGTTGCGCTGTTCACGTCCCTTGCTCTTGTAGCGAGTGCCCGCACTGCGCCAATGAAAGTCGAAGGTCTTGCTCCCCGAGCCATGCAAGATCACCTTCTTCGCCTTGGCGCTGAGCTTCTTCCACGGAGTCTCCAGGTCAAAACCGAAGACCTCGCCAACCTGGGCCAGGTGCTGCAGGCCGAGTCGACTGTAGACCAGCTTGCCTTCCTTGGTGAAGCAGCGCAGAGCACCCTCTTCGAGGCTCAGCTTCTCGTCCTGAATCAGCAACTCGGGCTGAAAGTTCTGATGCATGCCCAGCCCTTCACAGGTCGGGCAGGCACCCACGGGAGAATTGAAGGAGAACAGCCGCGGCTCCATCTCAGGCAAGGAGCCATGCCCCTCGGGACATGCCCGCGCCGTCGAGTACAGCTGATAGCCCGCCTCACCCTCGAGAATCGCCACCAGACCACCGGACATGGCGATGGCCTGCTCCACCGCCTCGTGCAGGCGGGACAACTTGGCCTTCTCCACCCGCAGACGATCGATGACCAACTCGATCGTGTGGTACTTGTAGCGATGCAGGGAGATGTCCTCGTCCAGGCGACGCAGATCCCCATCGATGCGCGCGCGCACGAAACCCTTGGTTCGATACTCCGCCAGCTCCTTGCGGTACTCCCCCTTGCGCTCGCGGATCACCGGCGCCAAGACCTGGATGGCCTTGCCGGCCTGTGCCCCCTCGATGGCCTCGACGATGCGCTCCAAGGACCAGGCCTCGATGGCCGCACCGCACTCGGGGCAACTCGGATCCCCCAATCTGGCCATGAGCAGACGGAAGTAATCGAGCACTTCGGTGATGGTCCCAACCGTCGAACGCGGGTTATGTCCGGCCGACTTCTGATCGATGGAGACCGTGGGCGAGAGACCCTCCACGTGCTCCACCTTGGGCTTCTCCATCCGCCCAAGAAACTGCCGGGCATAACTGGACAGACTCTCCAGGAAACGCCGCTGCCCTTCCTGGTAGATCGTGTTGTACGCCAGCGAGGACTTGCCCGAGCCGGAGACACCAGTGAAGGTGACCAAGGAGTCCCGCGGGAACTCCAGGTCGACGCCCTTTAGATTGTGCTCCCTCGCGCCCCTGACGATGACCTGATTCGAGCCTTTGCTCATCTCAGGTTCATCTTCACCAGATCGGTGGCGGCATCGAAGTCCGGGAACAGGAGAAGCGCATCGAATCCGAAAACGAGCGCATGCAGCTCCGCTTGCTCCTTACGCGCCTTCGTACTGGCCAGAAGCCGCCGCAGAGCGCGCAGATCGAAGACGCTAATGTCCTCTCCGGCAGCCGCGAAGAAGGCTGCCAAATGCGGCGACCCCTCGAGGTACTCACGGACCGAATCATCCGCACCTACAGAGCGCTGCGCAAAAACCATCAGATGGAACGAGTCCGAACCCGCGGCAAAGGACAACTCCGCCGCCGCATTGCCCAGGTCGAGCTGGTTGTACGGACTGTAGCCACGATGCATGTGGGCGGAACCGAACTTGAAGAGCACCTTCTCCTTCTCGCCCAGTCCCTTCAACTCACTGGCCAGGTGCCGCTTCATCAGCTTGATGCGGTCCACATTGTTCATGAAGTAGCGACCTTCCTGATAGTGCCGATAGACGATGGCACTGGCCCGCAACTCTCGCAGGATGCTCTTGGCCTCCTCAGGCCCCGCCGCAAAGGCCGCGTCCAGGGCATCGAAATCAGCGGGCTGCACCCGCACCATGAAGCCGGTGGACTGGTCGCCAGTCTTGCTGAACTCGGCGAAGCCGACCTTGGCCTTCTCCAACCAGTCCTTCGCAAGCTGCTTGCTCTCCGCTCCCTCGGCCAGATCCACCAGACGGGCTAGCAACAGCCGTGGGGAGGCGATGAATTCCTGGTCCAGGCCCCAAAGCTGATAGCCCTGCTCACGGGCATCCACCGCCAGGTCGATCTCTTCGGTCCAATTGAGGAAGGCGATACTCATGGGCGTCTCCCGACAGAGTTTCATCGCCGCGTTCAGACCCCCAGCATCGATGCTCTGACTCAGGATCCCCGCCGACACGGGCCCAATCTCCATGGCGAAGGTCGCATAGCCCCTAGGCTTCAGGCTCGGGAGCATGGCCTGCAGCAGGGCAGGAGTCTGCTGGTTGCCATGGCTCTCTCCCACCAGGAAGAACTTTGCCTTCTCTGCCTCCTCGAGCAGAAACTCGGCGCCAGCACCGCTGATTTCCCCAGCATCCATCTCCATGCTCAGTTTGCCGAGAGCGATCGCATCCTCGATCTGCGCGCTAGCGAAGGGAGAAAGGCACAGGACCAGAGCCAGGCTCGCGAGTCGGGGGGATCTCATCCTCGCAGGAGAGCTGGATCCCCTCGCCTTGGCAAGCAGTCCGGGTAGATTCCTTTCCACCCGACGCGCCCTATTCTTCTGCTGTGCAGTACTACCACTGGCTAATCCTGGCTTCGCTCTTCTTCCTGGTCATGGAGCGACTCTTCCCCTGGCGAAAGGGACAGGCTCTCTTCCGCCCAGGATGGCTACGCGACCTGCTCTTCCTTGCAGTCAACGGCCACTTCTACGGGGTCTGGACCGCAGCCATCGTCGGCTGGCTGGTCTACAACAGCACCGCAACCCTGCAGGGCTGGGGACTGAGCATCGCTGACCCCATCGGCGACTGGCCCTTCTGGGCGCAGCTCATCGTCGCCTTCATCGCTCAGGATTTTATCCAGTGGAACATTCATCGCTTGCTGCACGCGGTGCCCTGGCTATGGACCTTTCACAAGGTGCACCATGCCATCACCACCATGGATTGGATCGGCAACTTCAGGTTCCATTGGATGGAGCACGTGGTCTACAAAACTCTGCAGTGGTTGCCCTTGGCCTTCTTGAACGTGCCCGGGGACGTGCTCATGACCATTGCCGTGGCCGGCACCTTCTGGGGGCACTTCAACCACAGCAACTTGAATGTGGACTTGGGGCCCTTGGGGTATGTGTTCAACAACCCGCGCATGCACTTGTGGCATCATGATGCGACGGATGAAGGGGGTGTTGCGAAGAACTTCGGCATCGTGCTGAGTTGTTGGGATTGGCTGTTTGGGACGGTGTACTGGCCGAAGGATCGAGATCCGATGGAGATCGGGTATCCGGAGATGGAGCCCATGCCCATGAGTTTTGTGGGTGAAGAGTTGTGGCCGGTTGTGCGGCGGGAGACGAAGTAGGCTTTGGGAAGGAGGGCGCGTCCACCATGGAAGCTCTCCCGTCTCTCGATGGCGGTGAGAAATGTCTCCTGCAAGAGATCTTCCGCAGTCTGTTCATCTCGAACCAGATAGACGGCCACCCGCATCAACTCCGGCGCGGTCAGATC
>JAJFFD010000185.1 GCA_021776805.1 Planctomycetota bacterium | reverse complement strand
GAGCTCCGCGAGTTCCCCCAGACGCCGAATCGCAAAGTCGACCGCAAGGCACTGCCGGCACCCAGCGCCGATCCAGGCCGCAGCCGGAAAGACTTCGTCGCCCCTGAGAGCGACGTCGAGGATCAGATCGCCAGCATTTGGAAAGAAGTCCTACGCGTTCCACAGGTGGGCCGTGAGGACAACTTCTTTGACCTAGGCGGCCATTCCCTATTGGCGGTGAAGACACATCGCCGGCTATGCGAGATCTTTGCGCACGAACTGCGGATCATCGACCTCTTCCGCTTCCCCACTCTGCGCAGCCTCGCCGAGCACATTTCAGGCTCAGGATCCGCGCCATCGCTGGAAAGAAGTCAGGAGCGTGCGGATATGCGGCGCAAGTCCATGTCCCGGCGGCGCGCAGCGCGCAGCGGCCCACCTCGGGGGGGCCCCCGGAGCGATAAGAAGTGAGCCAGCCTCAACCCAACCACGGTACCGAGCGAGAGGTCGCCGAAAATGACATCGCTGTAATCGGCATGTCTGGCAGATTCCCCGGGGCTCGTGACGTCTCTGAGTTTTGGCGCAATCTGCGGAACGGTGTTGAGTCAGTTCACTTCTTTACAGATGACGAACTACTCGAAGCGGGGTTGGATGCAGCCACCCTCAAGCAACCGAACTACATTCCCGCCAGCGCAATCCTTGATGATGTTCCTGGCTTTGACCCAGGCTTCTTTGGCATCTCAGCCAAGGACGCGGCCATCATGGATCCCCAGCACCGGCATTTTCTCGAGACTTGCTGGGGAGCACTCGAGGATGCAGGTCACGACCCGGAGCGCTTCGATGGCTCGGTAGGTGTCTTCGCCGGGTGCGGCATGAATGCCTACTTCATGCACAATCTGCTGAGCAATCCGAAGCTCGTGGATTCCGTTGGCATGTTCCTGCTCAGGCATACTAGCAACGACAAGGACTTCCTCTCGACCTATGCCTCCTACCAGCTGGGACTCACCGGACCCAGCATGAGCATTCAGACAGCCTGCTCAACTTCCCTGGTATCGATCCATACCGCCTGCCAAAACCTCCTCAATTGGGAGTGCGACATGGCTCTGGCCGGTGGAGTCACCATCAACATCCCCCATCATCGCGGCTATCTCCATCAAGAGGGCGAGATTCTGGCCAGCGATGGCCACTGCCGCGCCTTCGATGCAGCTGCAGACGGAACCGTCTTTGGCTCAGGTGTTGGGGTCGTCGTCCTGCGTCGGCTGGGAGATGCAATCGCAGATGGCGACTCGATCCGCGCGGTGATCAAGGGCTCCGCCATCAACAACGACGGCGCCATGAAGGCGGGATTTCTGGCTCCCAGCGTCGATGGTCAGGCCCACGCGGTCGCCGAAGCGCTCGCCATCGCTGGTGTCGAGGCGGACTCGATATCGTACGTCGAATCCCACGGCACTGGCACTGCAGTTGGAGATCCGATCGAGGTGGAAGCCCTGACCCAGGCCTTCCGCAAGAGTAGTGAGAGGGTTGGATTCTGCGGACTTGGCTCGTCCAAACCAAACATTGGCCACCTCGATACCGCTGCCGGGGTCGCCAGCTTCATCAAAGTGGTGGAGGCCTTGCGACATGCAGAGCTCCCACCAAGCCTGCACTACCAACGCCCGAATCCACGCATCGAGTTCGACTCGAGCCCCTTCCGGGTCAACGCAGAGCTGAAGCCATGGACTTCTGAGCAAGGTCCCCTGCGGGCAGGCGTGAACTCTCTCGGCGTTGGTGGCACCAATGCGCACGTCATACTCGAAGAGGCGCCGAGCCCTCAGGCCACCAGTTCTTCACGCGCAGTACAGATCCTACCCCTGTCCGCCCGGAGCAGGAACGCCTTGGATGCGATCGCCGAACGCCTCGCGAATGCACTGGAAGAAGCAGAACCTGGACTGGATCTCGCGGACGTCGCCTACACACTCAAGCTGGGACGTCGACAGTTCGAGCATCGGCGCGCGATCGTCTGCCGCGACAAAAAGGACGCGGTCGAGCTCCTACGCAAGGGGGATCCCAAACGGGTAGTCGCGGCGGAGAAGCAAGAGAGCGGCACTTCCCTCGCCTTCATGTTCCCAGGCGGTGGTGCCCAGTATCCCAGGATGGGGCGGGACCTTTACGAAAACGAAGCGGTCTTCCGCGAACACGTGGACCGCGGGCTCGAGGCACTCCGCAGCCATCTCGACTTTGACCTTCGCAGCCTCCTCTTTGCAGACGACGTGGCCTGGGAACAAGCCCTGCAGGACTTTGAGCGTCCTTCAATCCAGCTACCGGCGATCTTCATCATCGAGATCGCCCTCGCCGAGCTGTGGAAGTCCTGGGGAGTCGAGCCCAAAGCCCTGATCGGTCACAGCATGGGCGAGAACACCGCGGCATGCCTCGCCGGAGTGTTCTCCTTCGAGGATGCTCTCGGACTTGTCGCCCTGCGTGGTCGACTCTTCGAGAAGCTACCGGAAGGTGGCATGGCTAGTGTCGCAATGCCCGCGGCAGAGCTCGAACCACTTCTGGGTCCGGACCTGGCCCTGGGGGTCATCAACAGTCCTGCTCTCTGCGTGGCATCAGGACCAGTCAAGGCTCTCGAGCGACTCCGGAAGGAATTGGAGCAGCGGCAGGTCGAGCATCACCATGTGAAGATCTCGATCGCAGCTCACTCCCACATGTTGGACCCGATCTTGGGCGAGTTTGGTGACTACCTCCGGGGCATCGAACTCAATCCACCGGCAATTCCACTCATCTCGAACTTCACCGGCACCTGGATGAAGCCTGAGGAGGCAACCGATCCCGAGTATTGGGTCAAGCATCTACGCAGCACCATTCGCTTCGCTGATGGCATCGGGACCCTGCTCGAGGACCCCAATCGAGTCCTCCTCGAAGTCGGCCCGGGAAAGATTCTCAGCTCGATCTCCCGCCAGCATCCGAAGGCACGCACGGGCATGCCAGCCTTCTCATCGCTTCGACATCCGGACGAAAAGGTCAACGACCAAGAGTTCTTCATGGGCATCCTCGGACGCCTCTGGAGCGAAGGGATCCCGATCGATTGGCCAGGCTTCTATGCAGACCAAACTCGCGCCAGGGTTCCTCTGCCGACTTATCCCTTCGAACACCAGGCGTACTGGATCGATCCCGGGCACAGCACCTTCGAAGACGTCCAGACTGAGTCCCCACTGCAGAAGATCAGCTCGATCGATGATTGGTTCATGCAGCCCACCTGGCGCAACACCAGCGTCCCCGCACCAATGGCAGGGGACGCTTCGCGCTGGCTGATCTTCCTCGATCAGGCCGGGCTCGGTTCCGAGATGCGGCGCCAGCTCATCAAGGCGGGAAACCAAGTCGTCACAGTCCGAGAGGGCGATGCATTCTATCGATTCAGTGGCGATGAATACGCCCTAGCCCCCGAGGCCGGGCGAGAAGGCTATGACGCTCTCATCAGGGACTTGACCGAGAACGGCCAGTCACCGGACAAGATCGTGCATCTCTGGACTCTGAGCGCCTCCGATACAGCGCGACCTGGCTCCAGCCTCTACCACCACCACCAGGAGCGAGGCTTCTACAGCCTGTTCTTCTTGGCTCAGGCAATAGGGGATATCGGCCTGGACTCACCCATCGATCTGATGGCTCTGTCCAATGGGATGCAGACTGTCGATGGGGAGCAACTCACACATCCCGAGAAGGCCACCCTGCTGGGGCCCGTGCAGGTCATTCCTCGCGAACTCCCGAACCTACAGTGCAAGAGTGTCGACATCGCACTCCCCCGCGCGCGGAAGAAATCAAGGCCGGCTACTGGGCCTTCCCTGAAGGAACTGGCCAGCCTCCTCCTGCGTGATCTCGCCAGCAAGGACCACAAGGAGCGGATCGTAGCCTGGCGCGGCAGGGATCGATTCACACAGGACTTTGTCGCAAGTCCCCAGCCGAGTCCCAGCAAGGGCAAACTGACCATACGTGACGACGGTGTCTACCTCATTACCGGTGGCCTTGGCGGGCTTGGGCTCGCCATCGCCGAACACCTCGCCACGCGTGGATGCCGAGCTGTCATTCTTCAGGGACGCACAGAACTCCCCGATCGGAGGGATTGGGAGCAGTGGCTTGAAGTCCATAGCAGCAAGGACCTGACCAGCCAGAGGATTCAGAAGATACGTCGGGTTGAAGCAGCAGGGACAATGGTCATGCTCGCCTCTGGAGATGTCGCCAACCTCGAACGCATGCAGGAGATCACTGCTGACGCCAGGGAGAAGCTTGGCAAGATTCACGCTGTCTTCCACGCTGCTGGCATCCTCGAGGACGGCATCATCCAGATGAAGACTCCCGAGGCAGTCGAAAGAGTATTCACTCCCAAGGTCCAGGGAAGCATGGTCTTGGCCGACCTTTTCAAGGACGAGCAGCTGGATTTCATGCTGCTGTTTTCATCTACATCGACAGTCCTCGGACCGGCTGGACAAGTCGACTATGTCGCGGCGAACACTTTTCTAAACGCCTTCGCAGAGAGCAAGTCACAGGGCAACGACCTCAATGTCAAAGCCGTGAATTGGGGCGTCTGGCAAGACACTGGAATGGCACTCGCTCTTGCTGGCAGCATGGGCGTCGAAAGCGAAATCAATGGCGCTTGCCTCAACGTAAAGCATCCGCTGATTCTCGATCAGATCGTGGACGGCAAAGGCAACTCTTCGGCTTGCTGCCGCCTACGTGCGGAGAACACCTGGCTTCTCAACGAACACCGCTTGCGAAACGGCCTCGCCGTCATGCCGGGAACCGGGTATCTCGAGCTGATTCGAGCTGCCTTTGTCGCCCAAACCAAGGCAGAATCATGCGAGCTCCTGAATATCGATTTCTTGAGCCCACTCGAGTTTCCCGGCGCTGAAGAACGGGAGATTGCTATCGAGATTAGCCACGAAAGCGATCACTCGACCGTGAAGATCCGTGCTGGTGAACCAGGTAAGCGCAACAGTTGGCAAGTCCATGCCCTGGGCAAGGTACGCAGCCTTGGTGACGCGAAACCGACAACTATCGCAGTTCAGGCGATCTATGACCGCTGCAGCCTGCAACAGGAGGAGTCCGCAGAAGAAGCTCTCGGCACTCCGCAGGATGCCTTCCTGGCATTCGGCCCGCGATGGAAGTGCCTCCGCAAGATGGCATTCGGACAGCAGGAAGCCATCGCCCGGCTCGAACTCCCGGCTGACTTCGTTCCTGATCTGGAACAGTTCTGGCTTCACCCGGCGCTCATGGACATCGCCACTGGCTTCGCCATGCGCCTGATCGAAGGATTTGAAGAAGGTCGTTCCTTGTTCGTCCCGATTGGCTACCAGCGGATTCGCATTCACGCCAAACTCTGCGACAAGCTCCACGCGTACGTAAGAGTTCACCCGAGCACCAAGTCTGGCGGTGAAACTGCAACCTTCGATGTCACGGTCACCGATGATGCCGGAACTGTGCTCGTAGAGGTTGACGCTTTCTCACTGCGGAAGATTGGCGCATCGGAGGAATTCGCTCAGGCCAAGAGCGCCTCGGGATCCACACAGGAAACCGAGGAGAGCTCACCGGCGGAACGCGCCTTCCTCGAATCCCTTGCTGCAGGCATCACCATCGACGAGGGCATGTCGGCACTCGACAGGATTCTGATGGCAGATGCGCCTGCCGTCTCCATAGTCAGTTCTATTGCCCTGGATTCTCTAGCCAAGCGTCAAGACCAGGCAGCGGCAGCTTTGGAGCTATCGCCCGGACTCAAGTTCGCCCGCCCAGATCTCTCTAGCGAATACCGCGAACCCAGCGACGCGATCGAATCTAACCTGGCTGAATGGTGGCAGGAGCTGCTGGGAATCGACAACGTGGGAGTTGACGATGACTTCTTTGAACTCGGTGGACACTCACTGATCGCCGTACGGTTGTTTGCCAAGATCAAACACAAGTGGAACATCGAGTATCCGCTCTCAGTTCTGTTTGAGGCACCCACCATCTCTCTGTGTGCTGACATGGTGCGCAGCGAACTCGGTGAACAAGATCCCTCACAGGAGGCTGCATCACATCGGACTGGCCGAAAGTACGACTACCTCGTGCCGATGAATGACGTCCGCGAGACGAAGAAGCCGCCATTCTTCCTCGTCTCGGGAATGTTCGGCAACGTCCTGAATCTACGCCACCTTGCTGCCCATCTTGGCGACGACCAACCGGTCTACGCTATCCAGGCACGCGGGCTGTACGGCGAAGATGAACCGCACCATCGGTTCGACGATATGGCTCGAGCATACCTCGAGGAGGTCCGGAGCATTCAAGCCAACGGACCCTACTTGCTTGGCGGCTTCTCCGGGGGTGGGATCACGGCCTTTGAAATGGCGCAGCAACTCCTGAATGAAGGCGAAGAAGTCGCAGCCCTGGTCATGCTGGACTCACCAATCGCGAACATACCGACAGCGAACTGGCCTGATCGCCTCAGGATTCAGTGGCAACGCCTCTGGCAAAACGGACCGAGCTATCCATTCACCTGGTTCGCAAGTCGCATCGCATGGGAGTTCGCGAAGAGACGTCGGGAAGATCGCAGCAGCAGTATTGACGTAACCCCCGCAGAGTTCCGCTCGGAGCAGATCGAAGCCGCCTTCATCGAAGCTCTAAACCACTATCAGATGAAGCCATACCCGGGGAAGATATCCCTCTTCCGCCCCCCGCTCCCACAGGACTACAGGATCTCCGGCGGCAAGTATGTCAATTCACACCGCCAGATCCAGGAGCACGCCAACCACTGGTCTCCCCACGCAAGCGGCGGAGTCGAGGTCGAAGAGGTCCCTGGCTCTCACGACAGCATGGTCCTCGAGCCACAGGTACGAGTCCTAGGGGCAAAGGTGCGCGCCTGCCTGGAACGAGCCTCTGGAAACGGGCCCAGCATCGAGCCCCCAGACCCATCCTCGGGATAGAGCTGCTGATTCCCCGATTCGAGCATTCGATTGTTGGCGCAAGAGCTGCCTAGCATGTCTGCCGCCAAGCTCCCATCCCTGACATCCTTTAGAGGGATCGCGGCGCTCATCGTGCTCCTCCACCACGCGACGGCCTTCTACCTGCCAAAGACCGGTGCCTTCATAGCGCAGCACAGCGGTATCATTCTGAAAGGCTATCTCTGCGTCGACTTCTTCTTCATTCTCAGCGGATTCATACTCGCCTATCTGTACCAAGAGCGCTTCTGCCGTGAGAAGATCGGGCCCAGCTATCGGAACTTCTTGCTGGCAAGGTTTGCACGCACGTACCCCTTGCACCTGGTGATGCTCTTGGCAATTCTCGGCCTTGGCCTCGCCCGAATCGCCGCCGAAATCCATTCGACCGGAGTTAGCTCGTACCTGGCCAGCGAGAACTTCCAAGCGCTGAGATTCGCTGGTCATGACACGGTCTACACCTTCTTCCAAAATCTCTTCATGCTGCAAGCCCTGCAGTTTGAGAGCTGGGCATCATGGAATGAACCTGCATGGTCGGTCGGGGCAGAGTGGATTGCATACCTCCTATTCCCCGCGATCGTGATCCCAGCGACCAGATTCAGGACCATGAACGGGATCCTCTGTATCCCAATCGTACTCACTGGCCTCTTCCTTCTGGAGCGAGGACAGGCCAGCAGCCTGAATAGCGGCGGGCTGGTGGGAACCGGCCGATGCCTCCTGGAATTCTGGCTGGGAGTGACTGCCCTGAACCTCTGGCGGACAGCCTTTGCCAAGAACTATTTGAGCGGCGAGTGGCTCATGGTCGCGGCGCTTCTCACCTGCGCCTACGTCATGCATGCGCAGGCTTCCGACCTCCTCGCTATCATCCCCTTTGCAGTCCTGCTCATCGCATCAAGCCGGGCTACTGGACCATTGACCAGATTCATCAACTCTCGACCCCTGGTTCTACTCGGAGAACTCTCCTACTCCATCTACATGACGCACTGGTTCTTGATCGGAGCAGTCCTTTGGCTATGGAAGGGGGTCACAGGACTGGAGCTACAGGACAGCCTCGGAGAATCTACAGAATGGGCTGCGCTCATCCTGAGCCTAGTGGCGATGATTCTCTTCTCATGGGTCACCTACCGGTACATCGAGATGCCCTGGCGAAGCAGACTTAGACCTGGACACTAGTCATCGATGGAAACCGAAGAATGCAAGGCTTCGCTGCAAGCTGCTCTAGAGAACGGCCTTGGCTCAGGAGTTCTCGTTGCTGTTGGAAGCAACCAGGCCGCAGTCGATTCGCTGCACCCTGAGGAGCTTGTCTCTATCAGTAGGTCGGTGCCAAAACGACAAGCAGAATTCGCCGCCGGTCGAATCTACGCGCGGCACCTTTTGGGACAATTGGGCCACCCTGCTGCCCCCCTGATCGCCAACAAGGACCGCTCCCCTGCCTGGCCAAGAGGGATCACCGGATCGATCACCCACGATGCGAGCTATTGTGCAGTCGCCGTCGCCCCGCAATCAGTTGCAGCTGCCATTGGCATCGACATCGAGTCCCCGGACACTCTCGAGATGAGTCTCATGGATACGATTTGCACCGCAGCGGAAATTGCCTGGCTAGAACGTCAGCCCAAAAAGGAACAATCACGCATCCTAAAGCTCTTCTTCAGCGCCAAGGAATCGGTCTATAAGTGCCAGCACCATCTCTCCAAGACCATGCTGGACTTTCAAGAGGTGCAGCTTTCCCTGGATCTGAGCAATTCCACCTTTGCCGCCCGCATCCTGTTGGACTCTCGCCATGAGGCCCTGCCTGATGTGATCCACGGATTTACCTACCAGGGCAACCAGCAGATCCTCACCGGCTGCAGAATCCCGGGCCTCTAGAGAGAAATGGCTCCTCGAGCAGGGCTCGAACCTGCGACCTAGTGATTAACAGTCACCCGCTCTACCAACTGAGCTATCGAGGAATGCCGAGCGTCAGCCCGGAGGGCTGGGAAGATATACAAGGCGCCCATGAATTTCACAGGGATCTTGACCGAAAGAGTCCTGAAACATGTACTTCGATCAATTCCAAAGGAGCCTAGAGGTCCTCACACCGTCCTCCAGTTCTCGGAAGTCCTGGAATCTAGCCTGAACCAGATTTTGGGCAAGTTACGAGAATCTTTTGCCCGACTACCGGTCCTAGGTGTGAACCCTGAGGCCCCCCTGTGGTTCAGACAGAAGTCAGGATCGTCAAAACACCCCGAAAGGGAACCGCCCAGGCATGACTCGCACATCAGGCAAGAGGGCAGCTCGTCTCCCCTACAGCATATGGCTCCACATCTCAGTGGGGCTCCTTTCCGTCTCGCTCATGCAGGCGCAGGCACATGCGCAGATCGGCTCGGCGCAGGAGCTCTACGCCCGGGCAATCGACGCCGCGAGTGGTGACGCCGAGAGCCGAGCCGAAATGCTATATGGGGCTCTCAAGAAGGCTGAGAGGAGTGACCTCAGCATGGCCCAGCGCCGCGAACTGATCACCAAGATCACGGCAGCTCTAGGCGAAGTCGATCCCAGGAGTGAAGATCGCTTGAAGGCTCAGGATCGGGCATCTCGCAAGGCGCTCGAATCCTCCCTGGAGTATGCGAAGACCGGTTGGTTCATCCTATCCGAAGAGCTTCTCGAGCTAGCCCAGCGACTCAATCCCAGTCTCGACCTCAAGGCGGTCGAAGAGATTCGCGCCCTGCTCCCAGAGCCCAACGCCTTCTTACACCAGGCATTCAAGGACGCGACCATGCCGTACAGCGGCGATGTGTGGACCATTGACAGCACTGGAATCACGACGCCGGCGCCGCAGGGTCGCGGGCAGGACCGCACTACCATGCTGCTCTCGAGCCACAAGTTTGCGGGCGATTACCGAATTGACATCGAGGTCCTGAGCAGCACACCCAGTGCTAGTTACGGCTTGGCATTCGGTTGTTCAGCAGAGGCTGGCAGCTACCACCTGCTGAACGTGATCAACGATGGCGAAAACAGCCGATTGTCCTTCGAGGCCTTCAAGGCAGGCAAGTTCACCAACCTGGCCGTCCATCCGATCGCCATCAGCGCCGAGGAATGGGCGAATTGGATCCCCATTACCCTGCACGTCAGGCAAGGTCAGATCTCCGCCGAAATCGCAGGCTCTGCACCGTTGATCCTCTCCACTGAGACGAATCATGATGGCGCCCTGGGACTGTTTCTTGCCGCCAAGAACGGCAACAGCAAGGCGACAACTTTTCGTCACCTTAAAGCATCCAAAGAGGACTGAGCACTCCATGCGCGCAACATCAGTTATTGCATGTCTCATCCTGACAGCACCTGTAGTCGGCCAGCTCGAAAAGGCCAAAGAAAGCCAAAGGCGTGCAGAATCGCTTCCTGTCGAGGACGAAGAGGGGCGCATTACCCTCCTGATCAATGCCTATCGACTGACGGAGGAGTCATCTGCTTCCAGTGCAGCCAAGCGGGCGATGATCTCAAAGCTCCGAGCGCAGATCGGCAAGCTCGATTCCCGCGCCCTTTCCCGGATCAAGGAGCAGGGCAAAGCAGCCATTCAAATGCTGAAGTCAGCTGGGGAATACCAGGAAGCAGGTTGGAAGAGGACCGCCAGACAGGTCTTGGATCTAGCGATGGAGCTCGATCCCTTTGTCAACCCAGCCGAGGTCGCAGAACTGCAAACGAAGCTACAAGGCAAGAACGCCGAGATGCTGGCACTGTTTGAGCAGGGGATCTACCCCTTCGGCGGCAAGGTTTGGCAATTCAACGATGACTTCATCGCCAGCCCGAAACTGAACCTGGACACGCTCAAAGTCTCATCCTATCTGCAGTCAAGCGCGACGGTCACGGGGAACTGTAGGATCACAGTGGAAGTGATGATGGGCGACAAACCGGGAACCCTCGGCATTACCGTCGGTGGATCCGGTCGAGCTGAGAGCTTTTACATGATTGGCTTGGAGTTCAGCGACAGCAAGTCCACCGTCTCCTTACACCGCTACGAAGATGCACGCTTCACTCAAATCGAGGATGAAGCATTCAAGCTGAGCAGCAAGGAGCGCAGCGGCTGGGTATCGGTCCAGATTACCATCAGTGACAACTCTCTCAGTGCAGTCGTTGCTGGTAAGCAGTCAACTTCGATGGAAACTGCGCGGACCATTGAGGGCACCATCGGCTTCCTCATTTCCGCCTTCACCCGGAACCCTGATCCGGTGCGATTCCGTCATCTGACAATCGATAGGCTGCCCTGAGACGCCTAGAGCTGCCCGAGTTCGTCGAGCTTTCCAAAGGCGCGTCGCACATGGGGGATCGTAATCGAGCCACCGACGATGAGCGAGACGTCCATGGCCTCGACCAGCTCCTCCTTCGAGTAACCGGCTTCTACGCAGTTCACCAGGTGGTAGTTGATGCAATCGTCACAGCGCAGCACGACACTGCCCACCAAGCCTAGAAGCTCCTTCGTCCGCTTACTCAAGGCGCCATCGCGATAGGCCGCCGTATCGAGATTGAAGAAGCGCTTGGTGGTCTGAGTACCATGCTCGAGGGCCAGATCGGTCAGTCGCTGCCTTTCTGCCTGAAACTTTTCGAGGGAGCTATCCATCCCCTGAGTGTACTCTCGATTGCGCCCCAACCAGCCCAGGAGAATTCATGCCTGTCGTACAGCCTCTCGCAATCGCCCTGCTCATCATCGCCAACCTGGCGGGAAGCATCGGAGCTCAAGATGTAGAAAAGCTAGTAAACCGCGAGCGGATTGAAGCGAGGATCATGCAACTAGCCGAGTTCGGCAAGAACCCGCAAGGCGGCGTCAGTCGTGTGGCCTTTAGCGAAGCGGACATTGCAGGGCGGGCTTACCTGGCGGATCTGATGCGCGAAGCACAGCTCGAAGTCAGTACCGACGCTGCCGGAAACATCATCGGCAGGAGGGAAGGCAGTGATCCCAGCCTGGCCCCCATCATGTTTGGATCCCATGCGGACTCAGTTCCCGAGGGTGGCAACTATGACGGGCCAGTCGGAGTGATTGCCGCCATCGAATGCGCGCAGGTATTGGTGGAACAAGAAGTGCAAACCAGGCACCCACTCGAGGTGATCATCTTCTCGGATGAGGAAGGCGGCCTCGTTGGTAGCCGAGCGCTGATCGGTCACTTGAGTCCCGGCGCCCTGAAGGAGAATAGTCACAGCGGTCTCGCCATTGGCGAAGGCATCAAGGCAATCGGCGGTGACCTCGACGGACTGGATCAAGTCGTGCGAAAGCAGGGCGCATTGACTGCCTTCCTCGAGCTCCACATCGAGCAAGGCGCCGTGTTGGAAGAGACTGGGGTGGACATTGGGGTCGTCGAGGGAATCGTTGGGATCAAGTGGTGGGACCTGAGGATCACGGGGAAACCCAACCACGCCGGCACGACGCCAATGGACCGGCGCCAGAACGCATTGCTTGCAGCCGCCCGCTATGTACTCGCCGTGGATCAGATCATCAGATCAGAACCAGGGACACAGGTCGGGACTGTGGGCAAGATCTCCGCAGAACCGGGGGCCCACAATGTCATCCCAGGCGTGGTGATGACCAGCCTGGAGATACGCGACCTCTCGGCAGAAAAGATCGACAGGCTCTTCACCAGGATCCAACAGGCTGTCAAAGACATCGCGGCAGAGACTGGGACCACCTTTCACTTTGACCTCCTCGATGTCACCGCGGTTCCAGCCATGATGAATGATCGCATCCGATCACACATTCTCGCAGCCGCGGATACTCTGGGATTGAGCACCAAGTCAATGCCCAGCGGTGCTGGCCACGATGCGCAAGACCTCGCACGAATCGCCCCAACGGGCATGATTTTTGTCCCAAGCCGCGGCGGAATCAGCCACTCCCCAGACGAGTTTACCAGCGCTGAGGACATGGCGAATGGCGCAGCAGTTCTCCTGCAAGCCCTTCTGAATATCGACCGCGATGCGAATGGGCCTGGCAAGTAGCCAGAAGATCCTGCAGTAGCTGATCAAGCCACACTTCGACTTCAGTCATGGGGATGCTAAAACAGCCCACATGTCACTGCGAACTCTAGAGCACTCTCTAGCCATCACTTCCCTCGCCCTTCTGACTGCCTGTAGCAGCTCATCCACCGAGACCAGTTTAGAAACTCAACTGGGCCCGCCAACCACTCGGCAATCTGCCGATGTGGACAACTACCACGGGAAGAGCGTCCAGGACCCCTACCGTTGGCTCGAGAACCAGGATGATCCAGAGGTGCTAGCCTGGTCAACAGCACAAAGCGAATACACAGAACAGCTCCTCAGCAGCAGCGCCAGCCGCCAAGCCATCAAGTCTCGGCTCACAAGCCTGTGGAACTATGAGCGCTACACAACCCCAACTCGCCATGGGGAGTTCTGGCTGCTCAAGAAGAACGACGGACTGCAGGATCAGTCAGTCTTGTACAAGACGACGGACCTCGACGAACCAGGTGAAGTCCTCCTGGATCCCAATGAACTCTCCGCAGATGGGAGTCGATCTCTAAGGAGCTACTCGGCATCGGAACATGGCAAGTATCTGGCCTACTCCATCTCCGAGAGCGGTAGCGACTGGCAAGAATGGCGGGTTCTCGAGCTGGCAAGCGGTAAGCCCCTCGAGGATCGACTCGAGTGGACGAAGTTTACCTCCGCGGAATGGACCCACGACGAAGCCGGGTTCTTCTACATGCGCTATCCAGCACCGGCCACAGATGCGGTCTATGAGGCCGCCAACACGGGCGCCCAACTTTGCTACCACCGACTCGGCACGGAACAGTCTTCCGATCGCGTGGTCTATGAGCGACCGGATGAACCAACGTGGAACTTTGGCGCGCAAGTGAGCCAAGATGGAAGCACTCTGGTTATCAGCGCCGGTGAAGGCACGGATACCCGCAATCGCATCCTCTCCGTCGATCTCACTGCAGAGGAGTGGACAGTTTCACCACTGCTCATGGACTTTGATGCCGCCTATGATTTCCTAGGCATCGACGACACTCGCATGATCTTCTTGACAGATCTCGAGGCAGCAAGGAATCGCATCGTTGCATTCATTCCGGCCGAAGACGATGAAGAGTCGTGGCAGACGATCGTTCCCGAAGGTCGCGACAAACTCGAATCTGCCTATCTCGTTGGCGACGAGATCATCGCCCTCTATCTCTCGAACGCGCAGCACCGCCTCCATCGCTATTCCATGGCAGGGGAGGATCGCGGCGGAATTCTGCTGCCAGAAATCGGCACGGTCTCGGAAGTCCGTGGGCGAAAGCAAGACAACGCGGTCTTCTTCGCCCTGAGCAGCATGATCCGACCACAGAGCATCTATCGCTTTGACCTCGCAAGTGAAGAGCTCAGCCTCCTACATGCTCCCAGTTTGGATTACGACCCGAGCGACTTCATCACCAAGCAGGTCGTCTACCAGAGCCTTGATGGCACACGCTGCATGATGTTCATCATGCACCATCGAGAACTGAAGTACGACGGCAACAACCCTTGCTATCTCTATGGCTATGGAGGCTTCAACATCGCTCTAACGCCGCGCTTTTCGGTGCCAGACTTGGCTTGGGCAGAACAGGGCGGCATCTACGCCCAGGCCACCCTGCGTGGCGGTGGCGAATTCGGCAAGCCCTGGCATAAATCGGGAATGCTCCAGAGCAAGCAAAACGTCTTTGACGATTTTCTTGCCGCGGCCCAGTACCTCTTGCGCAACCAGCTGACTCGAACTGACAAGCTCGCGATCGGCGGACGTAGCAATGGTGGACTGCTAGTGGGAGCCTGCCTGACCCAAGCTCCGGAGCTGTTTGGGGCTGCGATCCCAGAAGTTGGGGTTCTGGACATGCTGCGTTACCATCGATTCACCATCGGGGCAGCCTGGATACCCGAATACGGATCCAGCGAAGACCCGGACATGTTCCCGAGCCTCCTGGAGTACTCGCCCCTGCACAACATCCGCACCGGTATCGAATACCCACCGACACTGATCATGACCGGCGACCATGATGACCGGGTGCTGCCCGGGCACAGCTACAAGTTTGCTGCCAGCCTGCAGAGGGCACAGGCGGGGCCTGCGCCCATCCTCCTGCGAGTGACCAAGGCTGCCGGACACGGCAGCGGCAAGCCCATCCGAGTTCAAATCGAGGAAGCTGCGGATCGCTGGGCCTTTCTCAACTGGAGCCTCGGCATTGACTGAGACCCATGTCATGGGCAATTTGGTCTGCACCTGCCCCACTTGCAGGATGACCCCGGCGATAGCCCGAGGAATGCAGTACCGGCCCAGGGAGCCGAGGCATAATCCTCTAGCGACGTGACCGAGCTAGTAAACCACTATTCAGCGAGCACTCCCAAGAAGGGAGTGCTGGGCTATGCCATGCGGGCTGGGGCCTATGCCCCGCTGCTCTGGAAGTCCCGCGTCCTGGCCTGGAACTTCTTTCGTCGCGAATTGCTCGGGCGCTTTCGCGGAAGTTTCCTGGGGGTCTTCTGGGTCCT
>JAJFFD010000184.1 GCA_021776805.1 Planctomycetota bacterium | reverse complement strand
CCCCGGCGGCTGAAGCTGGCATCGCCGGAACCGAGGGCGAGGGCAGCATGCTGCTCGCTCAGCTCCGGATGGCGGAGGAGAAATAGACGGCAATAGTCGGTGACATCGGAGAGCACCGCCAAAGCCTCCCGATCCCCCCCCACCCTGTCAACCAGGGAAATCGCAGCCTCTGATCCGCGGATGGGTTAGGATCGGCCGGTCAAATGCATCCAAGTCCGGATCAGGAGATCCCTGCATGAACTCGCCTGCAATGATTCTACCTGCAATGACCGTCCCGAGCATTGCCCTCGCACTCTTTCTCCCTGGCCTCGCACTTGCACAAGAAGCCCAGACCTTAGAAGGCAAGCACTTCAAGGTTGTCAGCGACTTCGAACCCAAGTCCATCGCCGAGGAGATTCTAGCCACCGCCGAGGCGACCTGGGATGCCCAGGTCAATTACTACGGCACGCCAGGAGCAGAATGGAAGGCGCCGTGGACCATCCATCTGTACCGCTTCGTCAATCAATTCGACGCCAAAGACGAAGAGCTCAACGAGGCAAACGCCAAGGAAGCTGGTAAGTACCTCTTCACCGTCGACGATGAACGCGTGATTCATCTCGGCGTCCTGCCGTACCTGGCAGATGAGACCATCGTCAAGTACGGGGTGCCTTTGCAATGTCTCCGCGAGCTGATGTCGGAGATCACCGAGATCATCCGCTTCGAGATCACCACAGCCCCGGAGATGCAACCAGGCTGGTTTGCCGAGGGTTACCAGCTGATGGTCATGGAAGACGTCCTGCGCGCCAAGAAGCGCATTCCCGATGACCCTCTCGGTGACCCGGTCTACTCCTTCTACTTCGACCAGACCAATGGCCTGGCCAGGCGACTGACCATCCCGGAGACGAGCAACATCATCCTCGGCAACACCCTCGAATTGGAGAATTCCCAACAGGGGCTCAACTTCGTCTGGTTGCGCTGGATGCTTTCCGGCAAGAACAAGAAGCGCTTGCTGGCTCTACAAGAAGACATGCTGGCTCTGCCCGCAGATGATGGCTTTGCCACCGGATTGGAGAAACTGACTCGCAAGGCCTACAAGCCGGGCGTGGTCAAGAAGCTGGATCGCGACTTCAAGAAGTACCTGCGACCCATCGAAACCGAATGGACCTTCCGCGTCTCGGAGAGCCAATTCCGTGATGGCAAGATCCTGCAGATCTCTGACGAGGGCAACATGGCCCAGGTCAACTACAAGCGGCGACCTGTCAAGGCTGTCTATGCCATCGCCGGCAAGCTCACCCTTCTGCAAGATTGGGAAGGGCAGCACCAGGCCAATCTCTTGGTTGGCCAGGGTCGCGGTCGACGCGGCGGAGGTCGTGGCGGCAACAACACTGACGAAGAAGAAGAGGACGAGGAGCCTCGCCAGGGTGCCAATCTGGATCTGATCAGCATCGGTGTGACCGCCGGGGAGAAAGCCGGCGTCTACTGCTACCACCTCACAGGTGGCGAGTACAAGCCGCTGCAGGAGATCGAGGTGCCCGGCATCGAGATCGGCAAACCCATCGACTTCCGCTTCGAAATGCGTAAGCAGCGCATGATGGCCTTCATTCTCAACGGCAACGAGATCTTTGAGATGAAGATGGAACGCAACATGATCACCAGCTTTGGCCTGCAGGCCAATCCTGGCAGCACGGTCCTCTGGGAGGAAGTGCAGCTGATCGACAAGTAGTCGGGCAACTGAAACCAGCGAATGTTCGATAGCCTGAAAACCGGCATCGATGGCCTCGATGCCATCCTCGCCGGCGGCATCCGTTACCCAGCAGATACGGCCGCGTTCGTATTCGTCACCGGCGGACCGGGTTCGGGCAAGACCGTTCTCGCCCTCGAGCTGCTGACCCGCGCCTGGCTAGAAGCAGGGGACAGCAGCACATGTCTCTACTACTCGGTCGAACACTCGCCCGAGAGTTTGCAGCGCAAGCTCGAATACGACTTTGCCTACTACGGCTACAAGGGCGAGATTCGACAACTCGAGAAGGAGGTCCCCAACAAACTCTGCCTCGAAGTTGAGACTGATCAGGGGGTCTCGCGCCTGGTGCTCACCCAAACCAATCCGGCGGGAATAGGCCAGGCCTCACCACCAGGGACTGTCGTCGACGTGGATTGGATCCTTGCCGAGATCGGCAACTATCGTCTGGCCGGGCCCGTGAAGATGGCCTGCGTCGACAACATCGGCCTCCTGCTCAGCGACCTGGACTACTTCGGTAAGCGCAGCGCGCTTCTGGCCACGCGCCGTGAGCTCATGTCGAAGAAGATCCACGGCATCTTCGTGCAGGAGATCACCGATGCCCGTGACCTCCGCCTGCCTAGCGCTGAGGAGTTCTCAACCGACCTCTTGATCGAGTTGGGCTTCCAAGAAGAGCTCGGCTCCTTCAAGGCGCGCAGCATCGAGATCTCCAAGGCGCGGCATCAGTACTACTACCGCGGAGTGCACCACTTCTCCATCGCTGGTCGTGGGATCAACCTCGATGGCTACCTGGGTGCACGCAGTGAGCGCGGTCCGGGCATTCACATCTACCCCTCGGTAGCGGCCCAGCTCTCCATCGCCCGCGACAACCATCCGGGCCGGGTTCCGCCGCGGGGCAGAGATGTCATCGACATGGGGCATCCGGACTTGATCGGCGGCTTTCACGAGGGCGCCGGCCCAACCGCGCGTTCCTCGACCGTCATCCTCGCCGAACCAGGAACCCGCTACACCTACCTCGCCCTGCGTTTTCTGGCTGCTGGCAGAACCCAGGGAGAAACCACCCTGCAAGTCTCAACCAATGAGGATGAGGATGCCCTCGCGCGCATCTGCAGATCCGAGGAAAGCCTCACCGAGCACTGCCTGAAAGAAGACGGCGAGCAATTCGCGAAGAACTTCCGAGTCCTGTACCTACATCCGGAGTTCATCAGCCCCGGAAAGTTCACCTGGGACTTGATGCGGCTGACGGAGCCCACTCCGGAAAACCCGCGCGGCGTCACCAGGCTGGCCTTCGACAACATCTATCGCCTTGAAGACCGCTTTCCCCTGCTCGCAAATCAGAACTTCATGATCCCAGCGCTCCTCGACATGCTGCGCTATCGCGGGGTCACACCGCTGTTTATCGACCTGGTGCCGCCGGGATCCGCGAAGGGTGGGACAGGATTCGATCCTGCAACCTACATGACGAACTTCGACAATGTCCTGCACCTCTTCCTCGAGGAAGTGGATGACTCACACCGCCCCTTCCTGCGGATCTTGAAGTCACCAGCAAACCAATTCACCCGACGCGCACTGCCCCTCGACTACGATCGCGACTAGGGCAGGTCATTCCAGATGGCCCGGTGCACCTTCCACTCTCCGTCAGCCTGCCGCTGCAGCACGCGCATGATCTTGTACTTGAGATCTTCCCGCTTGCCGTCGCTCATCATGCATGCGCAGCGGATGACACCCCATTCGAATGCGTAGTTACCGTTGACTACCAACTCTTCGAATTCCTCGTCGTAGTCCAGGACGCTCACTCCATCCCCTGCTGAACCATCGGCCGGCCGACCCCTCTGGAAGTCCACACCGGGGGCCATGAGCACAGCATCCTCTGTGAGCAAGGAGCTCAAGACTGCGTGGTTCTGCGAACGAGCCGCAAGGAGGTTCAATTGGCGGAGTCGAGCGATCGCCGCCAGGTCCACATCGGTCCCTTCACTCATGACGCCATTCTTCGCAGCTCGCGATCTCAAGCTAGGGATTCTCGAGGTTCTGTTGTATTCCCTAGTCCTGCATGCAGGCAGCGAACGCGGACTCTCCCGGCAGGCCCCGAGGCCCTTGGCGTCGACGCCTGCTCCTCGCCCTGCTTGCAGTCGCCCTTGTCCCCCTAGGGATGCACTGTCAGGTGCTAGCCAGCGCCTGGGGACGGAACTTTGCCCAGGACGAGGCCCCATCTGCCGAGGCGATCCTCGTCCTGGGCGCCAGCGTCCGACCGAATCGCGAGCCTTCGGACATGCTCCGCGATCGCCTGGTCACGGCCGCACAACTCTATGCCCGGGGCTGCGCCCCCAAGGTCCTGGTCAGCGGCGACCATGGCTCCGCCGACTACGATGAGGTCAGCACCATGGCGCGGGTTCTCGAAGAGGCCGGCGTTCCTGCCGAAGACATCTTCCTGGATCACTCGGGCTTCCGCACCCTGGACAGCATGTATCGCGCCCGGCACGTCTACGGACTCCGCCGCGTCCTGGTAGTCAGCAATCCCTTCCATGTGCCGCGGGCGATCTTCCTGGGGCAGGCCTTCGGCATAGATACCCTGGGCGTGGGCGCCGCAGAGCTACAGTCCTACTCACTGAGCACGCACACGGGCAACCAAACTCGAGAAGTTGCCGCTCGCTTGCTTGCCTGGCTGGATGTGCATCTATGGGATACCCGACCGCGGAGGATGGATCCTGCGATCAAGCTCGAAGGCGACGGCCGTCGCACTCGCTAGAGTTCCTTATGGCCTGCGACTATCTGCTCTACCACAGAGGGATCAGCCAGAGTCGAGATGTCACCGAGGTCTTCGTACTCCCCCGCGGCCACCTTGCGGAGAATCCGCCGCATGATCTTGCCGCTACGAGTCTTGGGTAGGCCGAGCACGACTTGAATTCTATCGGGAGTGGCGATGGGCCCGATCACGGTCCGCACCTGAGTTCGTAGAGCCGCCACGATCTCCTCCTCTGGCTTGTCGTCGTAGCCGGCGCCGGCGATTACGTAGGCATGAATCCCGGTCCCCTTGATGTCATGCGGGCAACCAACCACCGCGGCTTCGGCAACCGACACGTGGGCAACAAGTGCACTCTCTACCTCCGCCGTCCCCAGGCGGTGGCCAGACACATTGAGCACATCGTCAACCCGTCCCGTAATCCAGTAGTAACCGTCCTCGTCACGACGGCAGCCGTCACCGGTGAAGTACTTTCCAGGATAGGTCGAGAAGTATGTCTCCACGAATCGCCCGTGATCACCCCAGATACTGCGGGCCTGACCCGGCCAGGAGTGATCGATACAGAGATTGCCTTCGACCTCGTTGCCCTCCAGGGTCTCGCCTTCGGCATCCACAAGGGATGGTTTGATCCCAAAGAAGGGCAGAGTGGCTGCTCCCGGCTTGGCAGCGATAGCCCCAGGAAGTGGCGTGATCAAAATGCCGCCGGTCTCGGTCTGCCACCAAGTGTCTACGATGGCGCAACGCCCATCCCCGATCACGTCATGGTACCACTTCCAGACTTCGGGATTGATTGGTTCACCGACTGAGCCAAGCACGCGCAAGCTCTTGCGATCGTACTTCTTGACCCACTCGTCACCCTCGCGGGCGATGGCACGCAGGGCAGTCGGCGCCGTGTAGAAGATGTTCACGCCGAGATCATCGACCATCTGCCAGTAGCGACCGGCATCCGGGTAAGTGGGGATCGACTCGAACATGACCGTCGTCGCCCCATTCGCTAATGGCCCATAGACGATGTAGCTGTGGCCGGTGACCCAGCCGATGTCCGCGGCGCAGCAATAGATCTCCCCTGGCTGGTAGTCGAAGGTGTACTTATGGGTGATCATCGCAAACAGCAGATAGCCCGCACTGGTATGCATGAGTCCCTTGGGCTTGCCGGTGGATCCCGAGGTATAGAGTGTGAATAGCGGTGACTCCGCATCCATCACCTCAGCCGGGCAGTACGGACGCTGGGCCTGCATGAGGTCTTCGAGTGAAAAGTCACGCCCGGCCTGCATGTTCACTTTGGCCTCGGTTCGCCGTGCCACCAGGACTCGATCGACCTGCGTGCCTTCGAGGGCTGCATCTACGGTCTTCTTCAAGGGGATGATCTTGCCTCCGCGCAGCCCCTCATTGGCAGTCAACACCACTCGACAATCTGCGTCGAGGATGCGATCGCGGAGCGAATCGGCAGAGAAGCCGGCGAACACTACCGAGTGCACGGCACCAATCCGTGCGCAGGCCAGCATGGCATATGCCAGCTCGGGGATCATGGGCAGGTAGAGGCAAACCCGATCGCCCTTCACCACCCCCTGGGTCAGCAACACATTCGCCAGGCGGCAGACATTCTCATGCACCTCCTGGTAGCTGATGTGGCGATACTCCCCGGGCTCATCAGCCGCCCAGATGATCGCCGTCTGCTCAGCCCGCTCAGGGAGGTGGCGCTCCACGCAGTTGTATGCGACGTTGAGCTTCGCACCTTGAAACCAGGAGAAGTCCGCCTTCTCGAAGTCACTGTGCGAAACGCGGTCGAAGGGACGGTAGAAACTCAGCATCTTGGCCTGCTCAGCCCAGAAGCCATCCACATCCTCGATGGACTGTCGGTAGAGTCGCTCGTACTCCTCACGGGAAGGAATGTGAGCCCGGCTGGCGATGTCGGCCTTGGGGGGATAGATCGCGTCGGTCATTGCGTTTCCTTGGTCGGCTCGGACGGCGTTCAAGCTAGCCGCGAGGGCGGCGTGAAGCCAGAAGGCTCAGTACCGTCGGAGACTGAAGTCCATGCGCTCAACGCCCGGGAGTAGGCGGAATTCATTACTATGCTCGGCGTCTTCAAACTTCACCAAGAGGGCCTCCTTCCCGGCTTGAGTAGGCGCATCATTCGCGTTGTTTGTAAGCGGCCCGGCCCAAAGCCAACCGTCGGACAGGTGCGCCACCAGGTCGCTCTCCGGCAGCAACCATCCATCGTTGGATTCTTCGCGTAGATAGCGGTCGAGCAAATCAGCCAAGGCCTCCTCGTCCGTGACCTGAACGAATACCCCCCACCTTCCCGAGTCATCCATGCGCATGGAGACACGTCCGCTCATGAATAGGAGGGCCTGGTCTGCAACCTTCATGACCAGTGATGCGGCCCGATTCATCATGGCGGTGACCAGATCCTGGCTGCTGCGGCTCGCCAGGTCCTTGATGATGTTACCGGCCGCAGCACAGTCGAACTGCAGCTCAACCGCGAACTTGTCCTCCGCCGTCGGAGGAGGGAATCGGCTACCTACCAGGGGTGCTGCCGGGAAGAGGCCGGCGATCCCCGCAGCAGATCCACTGGACTGCAAGCTGCCTTGCAGCTCAAAGCGTCCGTCGGTTCCCTCGCGCATGCCAGCAACAAGAAAACGGAACTGATCAAGGTAAAGAACATCGATGAGGGACCTGAGCTGCGGTGGAACCTCGCTGGCAACTTCCGCCACCATGCGCCGCAGCTCCAGGTCGTAGACCATCTGCAGGTCGATGTAGATCAGGAAGTCCGCATCTGGCGAAGCAAGCGCCAAGGCCTCGCGATAACTCCGGGACTCGGCCAGGCTCTGCCAACCGGTCTGCGCTTCAGTCATTTCCATGTAGATGACATCATCGCCGTGCTTCTTGAGGCTCGCAGACGGGTTTCTGAGCAGGAGCTCATCCAGGCTCGACCTCTGCTCCGCACTGAAGGCCCCCTTCCTGCTCTGCACCACAACTGCAGTCTGACCGGGCAACTCGAAGGCGAAATCAGGAATGTCGACTTCGGATTCGCTCTTGCTACATGCAGGCGAGAGCAGGAGCAGGAATGACAGCAGCATGAGCTGAGAAGATTTCATGGATCCAAACCTCAGCGCTGATCGCGCAGCCACTGCAGCAGCATGCGCACACTGACACCGACCGCCCCAGAACGATGGTAGTTCTTGCTACTCGCACCCCAGGCTGCACCAGCGATATCCATGTGCGCCCAGGGAGTGTCACCCACGAAGTAGGAAAGGAAGGCGCCTCCACTGATGCTGCCGTTGCCGTGGGCACCAGAGTTGATATTGGCGATGTCGGCAAACTTGCTCTGGATCTGCTTGCGATGGACCTCCCAGAGAGGCAATTCCCAAACCGGCTCGTCGGTGGCATCTCCCGCTGCAATCAGCTCAGCGATGAGGTCGTCATCGTTGCCCATGACGCCAGCCATCTCGTGGCCAAGAGCAACCACCACCGCGCCTGTGAGCGTAGCCAGGTCGACAATCTTGTCCGGTCGGTAGGTCTTGACCGCATAGGCCAAAGCGTCGGCCAGGATGAGCCGCCCTTCCGCGTCCGTATTCAGCACCTCGATGGTCGTCCCGTCACAGGCAGTAACTACATCGCCAGGCTTCTGCGCGTCCGCGTCAGGCATGTTCTCAGAGGATGGCACCACACCGATGACTCGCGTCTTGCCCTTGACACCCTGCATGCCACCATTGCTGATGGCGTGGAAGAGACCAAGGACTGCGCCGCCGCCACACATGTCGTACCGCATCTCATCCATCTTGGCGGAAGGTTTGATGCTGATACCCCCGCTGTCGAAGGTAAGGCCCTTGCCAACCACACAGATCGTGCCCTTGGCCCCCCGCGGGTTGTAGTCCATGAGAATCAACTTCGCCGGCTGCACGCTGCCGCGTGAGACACCGAGGAGCGCTCCCATCTTGAGCTTCTCCATGTCCTTCTCCTCGAGGATGCGCACCTTCAGGTCACCACCCGAAAAGCCACGCGCCTCTTTGGCGAGATAGCTGGGAGTCGCCAGGTTGCCGGGCATGTTCTCGATGTCGCGGGCGAAGATCGTGGCCGCGCTGGTAATCAGACCGTGCTTGACGCCGGCGTGAAACTCCCGCGCATTCTTGCCTCGATAGAGAATCTCAAGCTCCTGACCCATGCGTGTATCTGGCTCTTCCTTTCGGGGTGGCTCATAGCGGTAAGCCCCCAGCGCAAGTCCCTCGGTCAAGGCAACAGCGGCCTGCCGAGCGGGGATCCGCCGATGGTCTCGCTCATCTACAAGAAGATAAAAGCGTTCGACTCCCAGCTTCTCTGCCTGCGCCTGGGCAACCGCCCCAGTACGACGGAGCCCCTCGAGATCCATCTTGCCCTGCTTGCCCATACCGACGAATCCGACCCGCTTGAGTCCGCCATTGTCAGGATAGAAGTGGCTGGTCTTGCGCCGACCGTACGCGAGGTCACCACTCGCCTTGGCCCGCTTGACCACGGTTGCCAGGTCCTTGCCCAGGTCGGGAAGGGAGCCCTCATAGGCTAGAGCAGTGAGGAGTTCACCCCGCAGGGGCTTGCCGGGGAAGTTGGAGGAACGGATCTTCATGAGTTCTTGCTCGCGAGGCTCGGGGGGAAACTGCCCCCGTATGCGCTCATGAAGCTACCCGCCGGCAGGATCCCGTCTAGGAATCTCTCCTCTCCTCAGATCTTGGGTAGCTCACCTACCCAGTGACTCTCACCCCCGGGACCAGCAAAGCGCTCCTTCTTGAAGATGGGCACTCGCTCCTTGATGCGATCCATGAGGTATCGACAGGCTTCGAAGGCCGGTCCCCGGTGGGCGGAGCCAACCACAACCAAGACAGAGGCTTCGCCGATGGGCACTTCACCGAGACGGTGCGACACGCGGGCCCGACCGATGTCGAATTTCTCTGCGGCCTCGCTGAACAGTTCCATCATGACCTTGGCCGCCATCTCGTCATAGGCCTCATAGCTGAGACCTGCGACCGCGCGCCCCTCGTTGTGATCCCGACTGACCCCGGCAAAGGTGACCACCGCGCCGTCGGCATCCCGGCGCACGAGTTTTTCCAGAGGGCGAGGGTCGAGTGCTGCCCGCTGCATCTCGAAGCCAAAACGCTCGCCGGCCGGGTCCCCCCCACTGATCGGCGGGATGAGGGCGACTTCGTCACCATCGACCAAGATACGGTCTTCGGCGGCATAGTCCTGGTTCACCGCAACGGTAAAGGGCAGGCGTTGAAGATCCGGAGCATCCTTGGCCAGATGTTCCCTGAGGGTAACCAGGGTGCTTCCTTCCGGGAGCTCGACTTCCAGGCGATCGCTGCCCAGCAGCTCCCGAACCATGGCAAAGCAGCGCAGAGTGACTTTCACACCCTTCCCTTACGGCTCCTTGGCAGGGGGCTCAAG
>JAJFFD010000183.1 GCA_021776805.1 Planctomycetota bacterium | reverse complement strand
CTCGAACCCATCCGCGAGGAGAATGATTCGATTACCCGGCTGATGGGCTACTGCCTCGAAATCACAGAACGTGAAAAGGCGGAGAAGAAACGCCGACTTCTGGAGCAACAGCTGCAAGAGGCGCAGAAGATGCAGGCAGTTGCGGTGCTCGCCGGCGGAGTCGCTCACGACTTCAACAACTTGCTCACTATTATCGGCGGGCATGCGGCGATGATTAACGCTGGCCCAGGCAAGTCTGACGCCGTGAGCCGCAGCTCGGTAGAGATCCTCAAGGCTCAGGAGCGCGCGGCGAGCTTGACGCGTCAGCTCTTGACTCTCGGACGTCGTCAACCGGCAAAGACACAGGTCATCGATCTTTGTCAGGTCGTGCAGGAGATTGAGGAGATGATGCGCCGCCTGGTCGGACCGGAGATCGACTACAAGGAGGATCTCTCCACCGAAGAGTGTCGCGTGCTTGCCGATCCTGGGCAGATGGAACAAGTCCTGATGAACTTGGTGGTCAATGCCCGCGACGCCATGCCTTCCGGTGGATCCTTGCTGGTTTCATGTGCTCGGCGAGAATACGAGTCGGCCAGTTCCGTTGGTGGTTCACCAATAGATGCAGGTAGCTACGTGCTGCTTTCTGTTCGTGACACGGGCGTTGGCTTGGACGAAGAGACCCGGCCGCGAATCTTCGAGCCATTCTTCACCACCAAAGGACTCGAGCAGGGGACTGGCTTGGGCCTTTCGACTATCCATGGCATCGTTGAGGAGCACGGTGGGCGGATCCTGGTTGAGAGTGAACCGGGCCGCGGTTCGTGCTTCAGTATTCTCTTGCCATCGAGTCAAGAGCCTCCGGTGCTGATGCCGACGCCTGAGCCCACCGAGAAAGTTCAGGGCGGGGACGAGACCATTCTGCTCGTGGATGACGACCAGCCGATTCGCGTGCTGGTAAAGAGCACCCTCGAAGCCCTGGGCTACCGAGTCCTTGCGGCCAAGGATGGCGTCGAAGCCTTGCGGCTTGCCGCGGAGTCAGTGCATCCCATTCACCTGCTGCTAACCGATGTGATAATGCCGAGAATGGGAGGGCGCGCCTTGACCACGGCATTGTCCGAGTGCTTCCCTGATGCCCGAGTAGTTTTCATGACCGGCTATGCCGACTCCCCAGATTGGAAACCGTCCGTGCCGATGCTGGCAAAGCCATTCAAGTCCAGCGAGTTGGCGGCTCTGCTGCGACAAACTCTGGATGCGGTTGCGAGTCCGCCACTGGCTTGATTCAGATCGTTTTTAGCCTTCTGCCTTGCCGCTGAAGTAGTTGTGCAACTTGTGGTCTTCGCCCAGGAAGACCCCTGGACTCTTGCCGGTGAAGAGTCTGCAGTCGCGATGCACGTGGGGTTGATCGAAGTAGCCGCAATCCAAGGCCAGTAGACTCCAGGGAGTCTTGGACTCCGCGGCTGCCAAGAAGCTCTGGCAGCGAATGATCCTGGCGAAGAGCTTGGGGCTGATGCCGACTTCTCGTCGAAAGGCCCTTTGCAGGCTGCGCTCGCTTACTGCGAGCGCTCTGCTCAAGCCATGTATCTCGGTTCTTCCCCCAGTCGACTCGATCCTTTGGGCCGCCTCCTCGGCAAGGCTTCTCTCGGGTCCGACCACTTGCAGGCCTTGGAACAAGATCCTTTGAATTGCTGGTAGCCTGTCCATCCCGGTATTGGCAGCCGCGGCTAGTTTGCCTGCCAGTGCCGAGTCGAAGTCCTGGACATCGATTCTTCGATCGCTGAATTCGCTGATTGCGCGGCCCTGCAGGAAGGGGAAGAGGCCTCCGGGTTGGAAGCGAATGCCGATCAGGTCGATTCTCCCCGTGGGTCTGATCTGTAAGAGCTTGCTGATCTGGCCGGCGATGAGCATGTCCCCATGGGTTTCGCTTTCACCATTTGCGAGCGATTGTTCGAAGCGATCACCCCGGTTGATGATGAGTTCAGCACAGCCATCGGGGACGATGTCCTCGATCGCGTCCGTGGCGCTTGGCTGTCCGGAGAGGGTCCAGAGGCAGCGGACCTGTCTGCGAAGCCCGGCGATGGGCTGATACTCGCGATACTGCATGGGCAGGACAAGTCTCCTGGGCGGGGGCCTGAATGCCAAGCGCCCCCAGTTGAATCCGGCATGGGGAGTCGCATGCTCTGCCTGCCCATGTCCTTGGCATCGAGCGACGATTCTGCCGGCCTGCGCCGCCCTTCCCTGCTGCTCCTGGGTCTGCTTGCCATCGGTATCATGGTCCCGGTGACGATGCCGGTCCCGGTTCTGCGCGGCCTGGTACAGGAGCGCTTTCAGGTCTCCGTGTTTTGGACCTCAGTGTTCATGTCGGTGAACATGCTGGGGGCGATGCTGAGCGCACCCTTGGCTGGCGCGATCGCGGACCGTCTCGGTCGGCGCAAGCTCCTGCTCGTAATCGCCCTCATCCTGGACGCGCTCTTTCTCTTCGCGCTGACCCTGCCAGCTCCTTTTTGGGCCTTCCTGTTGATCCGCTTCCTCGAGGGATGTGCTCATATAACTGCTCTCTCGCTCATTCTGTCCATGGCCGCTTCGCTAGCTCAGACTGCTGGCAGTGGTCGAAGCATGGGGATCGTCGGTGCGGGTCTGACTCTCGGCGTTGCCATCGGTGCGCCGATCGGCGGCATACTCGGCCAGAACGACCCGCTGCAACCTCTGGTTGTCGGCGCGGGGATCAGCTTGCTCCTCGCCCTCATCTCCTATCTTCTGCTCGGGGGCGCAGCAACCAGCAGCTCTGTTCGCCCGCGGCTCGCGGACATCTTCGCCACGGCGCGGCGGGAGACAGCCCTAGTCCTGCCCTATGCCTATGCATTTGTCGACCGCTTCACCGTTGGTTTCTTCACTACCACCTTCACGCTCTGGATGCGCGAAGTTCACGATCTACCCGTAGAACGCATCGGACTCCTGCTCGGGCTCTTTCTCGGTCCTTTCAGCCTCCTCTCCTACGTCTTCGGTCGCCTCTCCGATCGCGTATCGCGCACGGGCCTGCTGGCGGGGGGTAGTCTGATCTATGGTCTGGGGGTGATGAGCCTTGGGCTCTGGCATCCGGATCAGTACCCCTGGGTCATGCTCTGTCTCGGTGTTGCCGCCGCGGTGATGTTCGTCCCTTCGCTCATTCTCACGACGGATCTTGCCGGACCGGAGATCCGCTCCACAGCTCTCGGGGGATTCAACGCCGCCGGATCCCTTGGCTTTATCCTCGGACCCTTGGTGGGGGGCGCGGTCAGCCAGCTGGTGGCGGCGCAGAGCGATTGGCAGACCGGGTACGCGACAGCCTTTGCCATCGCGGGCTTTTCTCAGTTGCTCTGCGTTGCCCTTACCTGGAAGGGGATGCGCCGGCTGGCAGAGCTAGGCCGCAGTACTTAGACCCGGAACAGAATATCAGTGTTGGTGCCCGCCAGGCCCATGCACATGACCATGGGTCTGTTCCTCTTCGGTCGAATCGCGGATATCGGTGATCGAGACCTCAAAGTTCAAGGTCATGCCTGCCAGCATGTGGTTGAAGTCGACCGTGACCTGATC
>JAJFFD010000182.1 GCA_021776805.1 Planctomycetota bacterium | reverse complement strand
GACAGCTTCGTGGATGAAGGCGACCCAACGGTTATCGGTGACGAGACGAGCTTCGGCTCCGAGAGCCTGAAAGACTGGGGACTCTATACCCAGCTTCTCTACGGAATCGCTCCCGACTGGCAGCTTGGCCTGCGCTACGAGTATTCCTCCGGCGATGGCGACAACTTTGACAGCGACACAGTCAGCTTGACGAGCAACCAGGTTGACCCCTATCGCGATACACGGCAGCGCTTCTCGCCACTCATCTCCTGGCGACTCTCCGAGTATTCGCGCCTGCGTTTCCAATACAACTTGGATACGACCCATTGGCTCGACGACGACGATGCGCATTCCTTCTGGCTCGGATACGAGATCAGCTTCGGCGCCCACCCGGCTCACAAGTACTGATGAGGAACCTGATGAAGAACTACGTTTTTTCGACCCTCGTCTTCCTGCTGCTTTCCCCGGCGAGAGCTCAGGATACATCGGCCCCTCTCCAGGTTTGTGCAACGACACCAAACCTCGGCAGGCTGACCGAGCAGATCGGTGGCGACCAGGTCGAAGTGAATATCTTCTGCCGCCCGGGAGAGGATCCTCACTTCGTGGACGCAAAACCCAGTTTCGTGCGCCTTCTCAGCAAAGCCGACCTTCTGGTCGCCGTGGGTCTGCAGCTGGAGATCGGCTGGCTACCCACACTCATTCGCCAGTCACGAAACAGCAAGATCCAGCTCGGTCGGACCGGCTACCTGGACGCCTCGCAGGCGATCACCGCCTTGGAGATTCGTACCGAGGAGACCGATCGATCCCAGGGCGACGTACATGGTGAAGGCAATCCTCACTACATGACTGACCCCATACGCGCACTCGCGGTTGCTGGCCTGATCGCAGGACGCCTATCCGAATTGCGACCAGAGTCAGCGGAGGCCTTCACCGGGAAAGTCCGCGAGTTCAGACAATCCCTCGGCAAGGCCCTGGTTGGCGAGGAGCTCATGGCTACCTATGAGTTTGAAAAACTGGCCACTCTCTTTGAGTTCGGACAATTGCAGGGCTTCCTCGAGTCGCAGGGGGACGCCGCGAAACTCGGAGGCTGGCTAGGCAAGATGGCCGAGCATCGCGGCTGCAAGGTCGTGGCGGACCACAACGCCTGGCCATACTTCACCCGGCGCTTTGGCCTGGTGACCGTCGGCTTCCTCGAGCCACTGCCAGGAA
This sequence comes from Planctomycetota bacterium, assembly GCA_021776805.1. Lineage (GTDB taxonomy): Bacteria > Planctomycetota > UBA1135 > UBA1135 > UBA2386 > JAJFFD01. The sequence goes on along the minus strand of JAJFFD010000182.1, from coordinate 108,025 downwards.
TCCCGCCCTCAACGCGACACCTGCGCTCCATTCTGCAGAAGATGACGACGGAGCAGGTGCGCCTGCTGCTGACCGTCCCCTACTACGACCCACGTCACGCCGCCTTCGTCAAAGAGCACAGCACTGCCGAACTCGTCGAGTTGAGCCTGCAGGTGAGGCGCGGCGAATCCTATCTAGGGACTATGAACGCCAATCTTCTGACGCTGGTGGATGCCCTGAGCGAAGAGAAATGACGGTCACTGGCGAGACAGTGAAGTCTGAATGGGTCCTGCGGGCCGAAGACCTCTGTCTGGGTTATGGACGCCGGATCATTCTGGACCGGGTGAACTTCGAACTCTGCGCTGGCGACTTCGCCTTCCTGCTCGGTGAGAACGGCTGTGGCAAGTCCACTCTGATGCATGCCCTCCTAGGCGACCTGTCGATCCAGCGTGGCAAGATTCATCGCAACAAAGATCATGCGAGCGCCAGACACGTAGGCTTCGTTCCACAAAGACGGGTTTTCGATGAGAGCCTGCCGATGACCGTGGAGGAGTTCATGGACCTGGGACTCATCGGCTTGAAACTGAGCCGCAGCCAACGGCGGAGCCGATGTGCCGAAGCCCTCGAGCTAGTCGGGCTGAACGATGTTCTCAGCATGTCCCTGTCAGCGCTGAGCGGTGGCATGCGGCAACGAGTCGTGCTGGCCCGAGCCCTGGCACGTCGACCACGACTGCTCTACCTGGATGAACCCAGCATTTGCCTGGATGTAGCCTCGACGGCGGGATTCTGGCGACTCCTTCGCGACCTCCATCGGGATCGAGCGCTGACGATTCTGTGTATCTCCCACGACCCCTGGGCGGCGAGCAAACTCGCCACCCAACACTTGACCGTCACCGACGGCAGCATCCTCGTAGGTCCGCCCGAGGATCTCCTGGCAGCCATGGAGCGCTGAATCATGTGGACCTCCTTTTGGGACTCATGGGCACTCTTCGGCGACGCCTACCTCACCGGCATACTTTGCGCCGTGATGCTCTCCATGGTTGGCGTCATCCAGGTCGCGCGAAGAGAGGTCTTTGCCGGGATCGCAGCGGCACAGGCAGCCACTCTCGGAATTGCCGTCGCATTGAGTATCAGCCCGCTTGACGGCGATCATCATTCTCAGCACGGCCTTCCTTGGTTGATGGGCATCGGCTTCGCCATGCTCGGCACGATGGTTCCCAGCCTTGGCCGCCGGATCGGTGAGACAGCCGATTCGATCTGCGCCTGGGTCTTTCTACTGGGGGCCAGCTTTTCGGTACTGCTGCTGGCGCATAGCCCACATGGCTTGGCCGAAGTCCAGCGCCTGATGCTCTCCAGCCTGATCGGCGCTGATCGCCACGATGTCTACGCCTTTACAGCGCTCACCGGCACCTGCATTTTATTGGTCGCCCTGGCGCACCGGCAGATCATCCTGGTGGCCAGCGACCCGGAATCGGCTTTGGCAGTGGGCCTCCCCTGCAGGCGCTACGGGCTCGCCAGCAGCGCCTTCGTCGGCATCCTACTCGGCTGCTCCATACACACCGCAGGCAGTCTCTTCACCTTCGCCTGCCTCGTTCTGCCGCCGCTTGCCGCGAAGAGCATCTGCCGAACCACGCGCTCGATGTTCCTGGTCTCACCTCTAGTAGCAGCGATCACCAGCTTCTTCGCCTTCATGCTGGCGGACTACTACGACTACCCACCAGGGCAACTCGCGGCCGCCTTGCTAGCAGCAATGGTGCTCCTGCTGCGCCTACTCGTCAGACGTTGAACCGGAGCCCCTAGCGTCGTCTATACAGAACGAAGCTGAGATCGTCCGGCTTGCCCGGCTGGCTACCGCTTTCATTTTGCATGCGGCGGGTGGCACGGGCGCTGAGTTCTTTCGTCGCAGTGCTGAGGGAGCCCTTCCGGATGCACTCGACGATCTCATCGAACCAGAGATTGTCGAGGAGGCCATCGCTTGCCAGAAGCAAGGTGTCCTTGGCCGCCATGTTGGTCAGCGGGCCGATTTCTATTTTCATGTCGGCCGAGCCGACCAGGTTGGAAACCATATGCCGCTCCTCATGGGCCATGGCCTCGCGCTCATTGATCATGCCAGCGGCCTCGGCGTAGCCCACGGGAGAATGGGCAACTGTGAAGTGCTTCATCTTGCCCTTTTGACCGACCAACAGAGCAGCAGAATCACCAACGTGATAGCTGCGCATCTGATCGCCATCGATCTCGACCACCACCATTGTGGTCGCCGAACCTACCCCCGAACTCTGAATCGCCTGACTCGCCTGCTCGAGTCCGTCGAGGATCGCTTCGCGTAGACTACCAGCCTCTCGATCCAAGCTGCCAACCGCGGCAGCAAGATGCTTCATCGCCATCGCCGATGCGTCTTCGCCCGCCGGTAAGCCACCGGCGCCATCAGCCACGGCAAAGATGCCACGGCCGGGCCCAAGATTAATTGCTGCTGCCGCGTCTTCGTTGAGGGAATCGCTGCCGGGAGAACGGGCGCAATAGACGATGGCCTGGCCACCAGCGCAGAAGAACTCAGGGGTGCTAACGAGATCTTCAGCCAGGAACAGCTTTTCTTCCGCCCGGCTTGGTCCCTTCAGCGCCTCTGACAATTCATTTCCTCGTCAAGCGACTCTTACACCAGGGACAGTGCTCCCAGAACTCTTTGGCAACTGTCCAACCACAGCTTCCGCAGGTCCCGCGAAGGCCTGTCACCTTCCATGCTCGTCGCTTCTTTTTTCGGCACCATGGGCAATAGCGCATGAATGGCATCTGCGGTTTGCGACAGTCCGTGTTCTCGCAGCGCGCAGAATAGCGTCGGTCGCTGTAACTTTGGCTCGCTACCTCCAGGAAACCGGCGCCAAAGCACCATGCACAATTACGCCAGTCCAGCTTTCTACCGCGTCCGCAGCGCTTGCAGCGGGCCGGAAAGCCAGTTTTCTCTCGGGCAGGCTTTGGGGTCTTGCCACACCATGGACAGAGCTGCATGGCCTCGGACATGGGGCCAGAGCAGGACTTGCAGTGGCGATCCAGGCTGAAACTCGGCCGGTAGCTGCGACTGAACTGGCGAAACTTGAGGAGCTTCCAGTCACGCTTGGTCGAGTCGGGGCTGGCCGCAGGGCTGCGTTTGCGCCGTAGTCCGAGTTGGTGACGCTTTAGCCTTGGCTTGAGCTTGCGGTAGGCGATCAGCATGGGACCTGCGCTGGCAAAGCGGCGCTTCGGATCCATCTGCATGGCTCTCTGCAAGAAGGCTATGAAGTCTGGATGGAGCTTGCCCTTGAGTCGATCGTAGCCCCGCGGCGGCCACTCGAAGGGCCACTCCGGAACTTCGCCTGTCAGCATCTGATAGAAGATCAGACCGAGGGAGAACACATCGGAGCGGAATGAAGGGCGCCCCATCGCCTGCTCCGGTGCCACGTATCCCACGGTTCCGGAACCGGATCCATGCACGGTGCGCATGGAGACACGCGAGATGCTGAAGTCACAGAGACGTATGCGATTGTCCGGGAAGATGATGAAGTTTTCGGGCTTGAGATCGCAGTGAATGATGCGCTTGCTGTGCGCATGAGCAACCGCTTCGAGCATCTGCTCAGCGAAGTCCATGAAGGTGTTAAAGCTGCGGCGACTGCGCAGGCGATCAGCCAGGGAACAGAGTCCGAGGGGATAAACGATCAACAATCGCCCTTCGATGACTTCGGCGTTCTTGACCGGCAGAATGTTGGGATGATCCAAGCCGGAGTGCAGGCGAGCTTCTCTCTGAAAAAGACTGAAGAGCTCACGATTCATCAGCTCAGGGCGCGGAATCTTAACCGCGACAGCAACTCCCTCCACCGTGTCCGTCGCCTTGTAGACCACGGCGAAGCCCCCATCACCAAGCTTGCGGACCAACCTGTACTTGCCCAGGCGGCTGCCTAGACGCGGAGCTTTCAGGTTCGGCAGAAAGGAGGAGGGCATGCGAGGTCGAGACTCTCAAACGAAGGCGGATTGACCTTGCGGAGAAGAAACGCCTGCAGCGGCTTCCGGTCAACCCCTTTCCATCCCGGACCATTCGGACTGGGCCGAGCTACGCAGGTTCTCACTCGTCGAATACTTCGACGTAGATCAGTTGCCTCTCATTCAGCGAACTCGGTCGCAGACGGAAGGTCACCCGCCCGGCGTGCCGGCTCTCGGCGCCGTCTACGCCTTCGGGATCGGCAGTATCAAAGTCAATAACCAGCTCCTCTGGCACATCCCCACTTGGGAAGACCATGAGGCAGCGTTCTTCCTGGCCCTCTAGGCGCACGAATCTTGTATCCAAGGCGCTCGTTCTCCGCAGCTTGACTGTCATTCCTCCAAGGCCGACGAGGCCAAGAGGCACATTTTACCTGGGAAGAGGGCTGAGAGAATCCCTGCATCCCAGATTCATGCCGCCAGCGGAAACTCAGCCGACGCCGTGCTCCTTCAGCTTTCGGTAGAAGGTCGAGCGCGACATGCTGAGGAACTGGGCTGCCCGCCGCTTATCGCCATCAAAGCGCGATAGAGCCTCGAGAATGGCGCTGCGTTCGACCATCTTGCTGCGACTGGCCAAGCTGTTTTCGCTCCCCTGGCCAGCGCCGAGCATGGCCTTGGAGTCGAGGATAAAGGGCCTGGGACTGCGCCCGGATTCCCCCTCCAGCATCCGGGGTGGGAGATCGCGCTCCTGGATCAGCTCGCCGCAACCCAGTGAGATTGCCCGCTCGATCACGTTCTCCAGCTCACGCACGTTGCCCGGCCAGGCGTAGCAGCGCAGCAGGTTCATCGCCCCCTTGGAGATCCCCCGCGGGTGGCCTTCCCGTCTCTGCCGCTTGCAGACCATGCGGATGATGTGCTCCGCCAGACTGGGTATGTCCTCTGGGCGCTCACGGAGGGCGGGAAGGCGAATGGTGACCACCTCTAGGCGATAGAACAGATCCTCGCGAAAGTCACCGTCGACGACCATCTGGCGCAAGTCTCGGTTGGTCGCAGCAAGAATCCGCACCTTCACCGTGTGGGCCTGGGTGGCGCCTACGGGGCGAATCTCCCCGAGCTGAAGAACACGCAGGAGTTTGACCTGCAGCTCCATGGAAGTCTCCGAGACTTCGTCCAGGAAGACCGTGCCCTCATGGGCGGCCGCAAACAGCCCGTCCTTGCGAGTGGTCGCCCCGGTAAATGCGCCCTTCTCATAGCCGAAGAGCTCACTCTCGATCAGCTCTGGAGAGATGGCCCCGCAGTGGATCGGGATGAAAGGGGTGTTCGCGAATCGACCGTCATAGTGCAGGGCTCGCGCCACCAACTCCTTGCCGGTCCCCGTCTCACCCTGAATGAGCACCGAGGTCCTCAGGTTGCGCATCTTGTCCGCCAGGGCCGAGACCTCGAGCATCCCACGGCCGGAGCCGATCAGGCCGCTGATCCGATAGTCGCCGTTGTCCACCGGCATGCCTGCCGGGGGCTGGTAGGCCTTCCGATCTCGCAGACGCTGCTCCCGCCGGCGTTGTTCGGTCACATCCATCAAGGAGAGCAGCCGACGGCCGGAACCCAGGAAGTGCATCCGGCACTGGATCAATCGATCGCCCAGGCCATCTGACCAGGTGAGTTCGGTGAGCTGACCCGCCTCTGGCCCCACCGGGCAAAAGGTACTCAGGGGCTCGGGCAGATCGCTGAGAAGCTTGCCGAGAGGATCGAGGCCAAGGAGCTCTTCCACCGGACCGGCGGCAGCGGCGATGTTCCCCGAGGGATCGAGGAGAAGGTAGCAGATCGGGTCGTCGGTGAAGTGCGTCAGCAACCCTTCCGCCTCTGCCAATGCCTCCGCCAGATCGGCCTGGGTATCCCGGCTCTCCTGCAGAAGCGCGTTGAGCTGCTGATTCTCCGCCTCGAGCTCCTTCTGGTGGGCCCGTAGCTGGAGGATCGCATTGATCCGTGAAGCCAGATCCTCCTTCCGCAGAGGCTTGCTCCAACAGTCCAAGACCCCGGCCTCCAGAGCCCGACGCCGTTGCTCAGTATCCTCATCCTCACGACTGAGGGCGATCACCGGCAGGCCGGCGGAGCGGGGGTCCGAGCAAATCTGAGCGCAGATGTCCAGGCCGTCCGAATCCGGCAACTCCAAGTCGAGGATGACAAGATCGAAGCCCTCACGGGCAGCCATTTCCAGGGCGGCTGCGGCGCTACTCGCCGGCACCAGCTCGAAGTCCTCTCCCGCGAGGCAGAGCTCCATGAGCATCAGATTCTGGTCTGAATCTTCAATCGCCAGAATCCTCGCTGTCATCCAAGCCCTCCGTTTGACTGGCTACAGTTTCTCGGATCCGCGACTCAGAGCAACGCTGAACCTCCCACTCTGGGCCATAATGCCCGCGTCGATGAAGAATCAGCCCTACTCGCTGTGGCATCTCCTGGTCGTTCCGCTGCTTTGCGGCGTGATGGTGTTCTTTCTGGTACCCCTTCTCGTTCGCTGGAACGAGAACCTGCCGGCGGAGGAGCTCTCGGTGCTCCGGCGAGTTCACCAGGCGGTCTTGGAGCGGCATGTGCTCGAACAGGACTCGCAGGCCCTCCTCCACGAGGCGATCGCCGGCATGGTGCGCAGCCTGGATCCGCACAGCCGTTATGTCCGACCTGCAGAACTGGAAAGTTTTCGACAGGATGAGATCGCCGGCTCGTACACCGGTCTGGGAGTAGCCCTCGCCGCAGGGATCTCACCGCCAACCATCGAATTCCGCTACCAGAACAGCCCTGGCCGCAGCGCCGGCCTGCAGGTCGGTGATCAGATCCTGGCAATCAATGGCGAGAAGATTGGCGAGCTACCTGCGGCGGAAGGAATCGCCGCGGTCATCACCCGCGTCAGCGCCGCCAAGGAAGACCCAGTTGTGATTCGCCTGCACCGAGACGGGGCGGGTGAGATGGACCTACCGGTCAACCGAGGCGAGGTCACCAGACCCTCGGTGAAGTGGGCAGGCTACTTGGATCCAGCGGCGGGCATCGCCTATCTCCACCTCTCCGAATTCAAGACCCACTCCATCGAAGAGTTCGATCAGGCCATCGAGGAGCTGCGGAGCACAGAGGGCAGAAAGCTCGAGGGCCTGATCCTCGATCTACGCTTCAACCGGGGCGGGCTTCTCTCGGCGGCGATCGCTCTCGCGAATAGATTTCTGGCGAGCGGTCGGATCGTCAGCCTGAAGCGCCGCGACGGCGAGGTGGTGGAAGAACATGATGCGGACCCCTTGGAATGCGATCTACCGCGCATCCCCCTGGTCTTGCTCATGAATGGATCCTCTGCCAGCGCCAGCGAAGTCGTCGCTGGCGCCTTGCAGGACCACGAACGCGCCCGCGTGGTCGGTGAGCGCAGTTTCGGCAAGGGCGTCGTGCAGGAGATCCTCGGCGGTCAGGAGCCGGAGTTTCGGCTCAAACTCACCACCTCGCACTACTACACACCGAACGGCCGCAGCATCGAACGCCGGCTGCGTCGCGCGGAAGACGGTGCGGATCCCGGGGGCATCGAACCCAACCGACACCTGGCGCTCGATCGCGAACTACGCCAGCTGGTCGCCGCTGCCCTCGGCCAACCCGATCCGCCTCGAGACGAAGTGGCCGCCGTTCAGAGCCTGGCAGAGAAGCTGGACTTCGATCCTCCCTCGCCCCTGTCGAGGGAAGATGACGCACAACTGCAGGCGGCGCTGGAGGAAATCGGCCAACTAATGCAGGCGAAGGGCTCGGGAAAGACCGCGACCGAGGGCAAATGAGTTCCCTGGTCTTGGGCATCGAATCCTCCTGCGACGAAACCGCAGCCGCGGTGGTGCGCGATGGCCGCGAGATCCTCTCGAACGCAGTTCACTCCCAGATCAGCCTACACGAGCGCTTCCATGGGGTCGTCCCCGAGATCGCCAGCCGCTCACACCTGCAGCGCATCCTGCCCATCATCCGCAGCGCCTTGAGCGAAGCGCATTGCCGGGTTGAAGATCTCGCTGCGATCGCGGTCACCCACCGACCGGGCATGATCGGCAGCCTCTTGGTCGGCCTGTCCGCCGCCAAGTCTCTGGCGCTCTTCTTCGACAAGCCGCTTATCGGAGTCGATCACATTCAGGCACACCTGCACGCTGCCTTCATGTGCGAGCCCGAACTCCCTCTGCCCTGCCTGGCGCTGGTCGCCTCCGGCGGACACACGGCGCTCTATCGCATGGCAGCTCCAGCGCGTTCCGAGCGCATCGGCCGCACCCGGGATGATGCGGCGGGTGAGGCTCTCGACAAGGCCGCTGCCCTGCTCGGGCTACCCTACCCAGGGGGGCCATCGATTCAGGATTCGGCTCGCAGTGGGGATGCCAGTTCTCTGCGCCTGCCCAGACCCATGCTCGGCCCTGATTCCCTGGACTTCTCGTTCAGCGGCCTGAAGACGGCCCTCCTCTACCACCTGCGGGGCAGCGGCCTTTCCCGCCCCATGCCCGAGTTGTCCGCGGATCAAGTATGTGATCTGGCGGCTGCCTACCAGGCGGCGGTCGTGGACATCCTGGTCAAGAAGCTGCGGCGAGCTGCAGAGCAGCATGCCTTCGCGAGCCTGGCCATCGGTGGCGGAGTCGCCAGAAACGTGCTGCTCAGGCAGGAGCTGACGGAGGATCCGGTGCTGAGCCAGCTGAAACAGGTTTTTCCCGAACCAGCCCTATGTTCGGACAACGGCGCCATGATCGCAGGGCTGGGCCATGAACTATGGCGATCCGGGCAGGCATCGGGTCTGGATCTCGAGGCAATGGCCACGGGGCAGACTGGCCGCTGAGTTCCGGATTCGCTAACTTCTCCGCCGCTCCATCTCCCTGACTCGCCGGGGACCGCTCCTAAATTGAAACGATCCGATCGCAAACCTGCCCGACTCATACTTGAGGATGGCACCGTTCTTTGTGGTCGCTCCTTTGGCGCGGCAGAGGAGAGGATCGGCGAGCTGGTCTTCAACACCAGCATCACCGGCTATCAGGAGATCCTTACCGACCCCTCCTATCGCGGCCAGACCGTACTCCTGACCCAACCACACATCGGCAACTACGGCGTCAATAGCGAGGACGAGGAGTCCAATCGCATCTGGATGTCCGGACTGGTAGTGCGCGAGGCATGCGGGCGGGCCAGTAACTTTCGCTCCGGTGGGGAGCTCTCCGATTACCTGATTCAGCATGGCGTACCTGGAATCGAGCATGTGGACACACGCATGCTCACCCGCAAGGTGCGATCGGAAGGTGAGCTGCGAATTCTCATCACCGAGGACATGGACAGTACGGAGGAGGAGCTGCTTGCGCGTGTGCAAACGGCGCCCGGGGTGGGTGACGAAGATCACGTCAAGGCCGTCACTATCGGCGAAGCGAGCGCCTGGAACCGCGGCTATGAGTCCCCCTTCTCGGCCAAGGTAGTCCTGCCCGAGCGCAGACCTCTGCCCATCGTCGCCTATGACTTTGGCGCCAAGCGCAACATCCTGCGCTCCCTGGTGCGGCACGACTTCGAGCTGACCGTGGTCCCCGCGGATACACCTGCCGAAGCCGTGCTCGAGCGCAAGCCCGCCGGAGTCTTTCTGAGCAATGGTCCTGGGGATCCTGCCCTGATCGACTATGCAGTCGCAGAGGTCAGCAAGCTCGTCAATGCAGTCCCGGTCTTCGGCATCTGCCTCGGCCATCAGGTCCTGGCGCAGGTCTTTGGCGCCAAGACCTTCAAGATGAAGTTCGGACACCACGGCGGCAATCAGCCGGTCATGGATCTGGCCACGGAGAAGGTGGAGATCACCTCGCAGAACCATTCATTCGCCGTTGACCCAGAAGGCCTGCCTGACGCGGTAGAAGTCAGCCATGTGAACCTCAACGACCAGACGGTCGAGGGCCTGCGTCATCGGGAATTGCCCGTCTTCTCCGTGCAGTATCACCCGGAAGCGGCCCCCGGTCCCCACGACGCGCTCTACCTCTTCGAGCGCTTCCGCCAGCTCATCGATTCTGATAGTTGAACAGGGTCTCGCGCCGATCCTTCGGCAGGTAGAAGTCCAGGAAGAAGGGGTTCCATGCCCGCTCCTCCTGTGAGAACTGATCCATCTCGTCAAAGAGACGAATCTGATCCAATTCATCCTCGTCGAAGTCGACGGGCATGACCCGCAGCCCATGGCGCTCTTCGAGGAGGATCAGCGGGTGTAGGTAGCCGTCCTGGCTGTTATCCAGGCGAATCACCACAGATCGCATGCGACGCATGACAAAGCTGCGATTCTCCTCGTTGCGCTTGAAGAGGGAAGCCATGTGCACCGAGAAGACGTCCGACTTCACGCTGACCAACTCGGCAAACTTCTCCCGCACGCTGGGGTCCGCAAGGTTCTGGAACTCCGGAATCTCGTCGAGCTCAGCGAGGTCCGTGATCATGCGATACTTCACATCCAAGCCTGCGTCGAAGTCTCCGTAGTAGTCGCTAGGCAGACTGTTGGTCAGGTCCTCTTCCTCCATCGGTTCGTTGCGCCATCTCAGAATGGCTTCCACCACCTCATCAGGGAACTCGGCTGGAGTGAAGAGGCTGCGCAGAACAGGTCGACTCGCCGTATTTATGTTGATACGGATCCCCTGGCCAATCGGCTGCTGCTCCGGAGCCATGCCCTCCGCAGCTCCAGCTTCGGCGCCCCCTACCGGCGGCTCTTCCACGTTGGGAGGTGCTTCCCGACCGAGGCGAGCCTGCTTTTCAGGATCGCCAGGATCGAAGGCGAGAGAGGTGTAGACCGTCAGCACCGACTCCAGTCCCAGGATGATCTCCCCATCCAGGACCTTGTCGAAGAAAATCTCATCGGTGATGTCAGGCAGGATGCGCAACTCATCCAGATGCAGGGGCAGGCTGGTCCTGTCCACGTCGCTATCCGACTTGAGCTGGGGCCGAGGCAGGTCCTCCGTGCGGGTGAGACTCTGCATCCAATCGGTGATCCGCGAGGCATACAGATCTCCATCGGAACGGGTGAGATCGAACTGGGTTTCGTCCCGCATGTAGTCGATCAAACGGACGAATCGCTCGCGAGACTCGAGGGCGAATTCCTGGTCCGGAGAGACCAGGCTGAGAATGTTGAACTTGCGATTCTCGTCCTCGACCCAGACATAGGTGGTGAGATCGTTGTCACTGTAGGCTGTTGGCTGAAACCACCCATCCTGACTGCCGTCGGCGATGGCGCTGGCCTCCGGCTCCTCTTCCTCGGCGCCTTCCTCACCACCTTCTCCGGGCATGCCGCCACCGGGCATTCCAGGGATTCCACCCGCTCCCTCGCCGCCGCCCCCACCCGCATCGCCTTCCAGGCCAGCCACCAGGTCGTCCAAGAGCATCTCCTCCACCTGCCCCAGGCTGAACTCCATGTGGCTACGCATGCGTGCCAGAAGGGCGTCATTCTCACCGGTGAGCCGGGCGGTTCGCCCAGTGACCTGGAGCTCGGCAACCAGGGCATAGAGCAGGACGGTGAAGATCAGCACCAGAATGAGGGCCGCTCCACTCTCAGATTCGCGCTCGGGACACATGCCTGCCATCGACGCAAGGATATCCGGATTCTTCCGCCCGGATGGCTAGGAACTTGTCCAGGCTCTACTGACCGCCCAAACCCTCAGGCGAAAAGCCCTGGGGACCGCGCAAGACCCGCGGAGTCACGAAGAACTCCAACACGGTCCGCTGCTCCTGGGTGGTCGAGGAGCGGAAGAGGTAGCCGACGATCGGGATGTCCCCCAGGATGGGGATCTTCGATTCATTCTCGAAGGTGGTATCGCTCACCAACCCACCGATGACCGTGGTCTGCCCCGCTCGGAGGTGCACGGACGTGGCTGCCTCTCGGGAGGCGACGATGGGCGTGGGCACCGGCTGTGTATCGGCAAAGCCGACCACGGCGGAAACCGTGGCGTTGATCTGCAGGATCACCGTGTCCGTGCCGGCGATCTCGGGCCGGATGTGCAGGGTGATGCCCACTTCCTTGAAGACGATGTCCGTGCTCACCAGGTTGCTGTTGTTGCCCAGGATCTGCGACTTGGGATAGGGCACCTCGGTCTTGGTGATCACCGTGGCGAGACCACCGTTGCGCACCACCAGCTTCGGGTTGTTCTTGATGTCGGCGATGCCCTCGGTCTCCAGTACTTGCAGAGTGGCGTTGAGGGCCCAGCTGTCGTGTATTCCGCCCAGGGAAATCAAACCCCTGTCGGTCGCGGCACTGCCGAGAGGACCGGTGAGTGGGAATGAACCGGTAATGTCCTGGATCAACTGCCCACTGGACAAGTTGTCAAGGATCGGAGTCGTGCCGTCAGCCCCATCGATCCGCTCCACACCAAAGCTCAGACTGTCGTTGGTGCTGTATTCCACCACCTGCACGTCGATCTCCACCTGAGGCATGTGGGCAAAGAACAGGTTGAGGGCTTGCTCGAAGGCGAGAAGAGCGCTGGGCTGAGCCGTGACCAGGAGGAGGGCGATGCCATCTGCCTTTACCGGTGCCTGCGGCAGGGAATTCGGCGGGTTGGTCGGCGTCAGGGGCATGTTGAAGATGGTCTCGAACTCGGGCAGGTAGACCAACTCCACCGAGTGATCCGGGCCAAGCATGCGGCCGAGCACCGAGTCGAGTTCTTCGCCACCGATGGTCGTGCCCGCCTGCACGTCCGCTGGAATCTCACCGGTAGAGAATGGCGTGAGCAGCCCGCGGAAGACCGGCCCGGCCTCGCTGCCCATGGAGTAGCGCTTGGTCACTCGCCCATCCTGGCCGATGATCACCTCGCTACCGAAGGTGCTGCGAATCATGGCCTCTCTGCGGCGACGCTCTTGCTCCTCGCTACGGGCCTGCTGGACCGGATCCTGGGGGGTCTCCAGTTCCGCAAGGTCGATCTCCTGCGAGGAGAAACTGCTGCTCCGGTCTTGCAGGTCCGAGCTCCCACCCAGGCCCCAAATCTGCTGGGCCAGAGTCCGGGTTTCAGCCCCGTCCGTGAGACGGCCCTTCTCATCGAAGGTTGAGAATTCATAGACCGGATCCTTCCAGGTCGCCTTCGGATCCGCGCTGACGCAGGCGGAGAGGGCAAGCAGGGCGAGGGAGCACGAGCAGATAAAGACTGGCCCTGCCGGGCGCCGACCTTCTGGCCCATCTGCTCTCATCGCAAGCCTCCACCCATGCATTTGCGGTCCATTCCTGTCAGGTTCGCCTCCTGCCACATTCCCGGAGCCCTGATCGACCGCAAACCTGGAGGACTCCAGGGCCGTGGGGACGAGGACTCTGAGACAGCGTTGAGGAAGTAAGTCAGGGCCGAAACTAGCGGGACTGCAGCCGGTTGATGACCTCGCTGGTCATGTCGGTGACTTTCAGTCCCCTGGCGTCCGTGACATCGCCCTTACGGATGACACAGTCCTTTCCCTTTTCGGCAGCAACCGCCTTGCAGCTGTCCTTAATGCGCTTGTCCATCTTGTTGAGGAGGAGGGTGTAGCGCGCGGACCCCTTTCTGACCCCGTCCCCGCGGATGGTCTGCCACTCCGGGGTCTCGAGACGGACCTTCTTGTAATCGATGCTCGCCGGGGCGGTGCAATTCCGGCTGCTACCGCTCAAGACCAAGGCCCTGGACTTCACATCGATCCCCTGAGCCCAGGCCTGGAGGCTCAGCAGAGCCACACAAAGGCTGGTGAGCAGGTAGGTCTTGGCTTTTTCCTTCATGTGCTGATCCTCAATCGACCAGTGGCAGGGCAAAAACTTATAAAGTTCCTGAGCCTCACCTCGGTCAGGTTGCGTAGCTTTTGCAAGGGGAGTGCCTGTCCGATTTGAGAAATCGTCGATGGCACCACGGGCCGGCCCTAAGCGCATGCTCAGATTGACTTTCTGTCATCAGGCCCGGGAAGCGGTTTTTTCCCTTGGCGAATTCCTGTCCGAATGACCGTCGAGTCTGCCGGCGTGTCCGAATCCTCTTGTGGATCGCAGCTCAGGAACTCGCAAGATCTGCTGGCCCTGGCGCAATGAAATAGCGCGCTCCCCGGCGCTTCCCCTTGCGACTCAGGAGGCCCTGCTCCTGCATGTTGGTCAGATCGCGGAGGGCGGTGCGCTGGCTGACCCCGCAGACCTTGCTGCAGTCCTGGGTCGAGATGCTCCCGCGCTCCCGAACCAGGTTATAGAGCATCCTCAGGCGGGGACTTAGACCCTCGGGAGCCGGCGGGCTGTCCTCCACTGCTGCCTGAGTCGGAATGCTGTAGCTGGGCTCCTCATCCGGCCGGGGATCCAGCCGGGACTCCCCCGCCGGGCTGCCCAGCACACCCGCCAGGTCGTTCGCCGTCACCAGAGCACCCTGCGCCAGCACCAAGGCCCGGAAGACCTCGTTGCGCAGCTCGCGGACGTTTCCCGGCCAGTCTCGGCGGAAGAGCTCGTCGAGCACGTCCGTGCTGAAGCCCTCGGCATGACTCTGCCCCGCAGCCACCGCATCCCGGCGAAACTGCTCCACCAGCCCCGGGATCTCCTGCTTGCGTTCGCGCAGGGGCGGCACCCGGACCACCATGCCCTGCAGGCGGTAGTAGAGATCCTCGCGGAAGCGGCCATCCGCAACCATCCTCTGGATGTCCTGATTGGTCGCTGCAATCACGCGCACGTCCACGGGAATGGGCTGGGTACCGCCCACCCGATCGATCTCACGCTCCTGCAGGACACGCAAGAGCTTCACCTGCACCTCGAGGGAGATCTCGCCAATCTCATCCAGGAAGATGGTGCCCCCGCTGGCCTGCTCGAAGCGGCCAATCTTGCTGGCCACGGCACCGGTGAAAGCACCCCTCTCGTGACCGAAGAGTTCGGACTGGAGTAGGTTCTCAGGCAGAGCCGCGCAGTGCACCTTGATCAGCGGGCCGGAGGCCCGCTTGCTCATGCGATGGATGAGATTGGTGATCACTTCCTTGCCGGTGCCCGTTTCGCCCTCCAGCAGAATGGTGATGTCTGTAGGCGCCAGTCGCTCGAGACTGTTCAGCACGGCTTCCATGGCGGGGCTGTCCATGAAGACGCCTTCCGTAGCCAGGTGCTGCCGCCGCTCGTGCACTGAGACCTTGCGGCTCGGCCCTCCCGCCATGCGAGTGGCCATACAGTCGGAGAGAAACTCAGCGCTGGCGCCATCCACCGGGTAGCTGGCGATCCCGCCGACAAAGCGGAGCCGGGACTTGTAGCCGAAGTCCATGGCCGACAGGACCTGTAGGCAGTCCCCGAGAACTCGCTCTCCCTCCTGGACACCAACTGCGGGCAGGAGAATCTGCAAGCTCGCGTCATCGACACGGCAGATCATCGCCTCGGAGCCCAGGTGCTCGCGCAATGCGCTAACCAAGGCCTCCAGGAGCCGAGCATGATTCTCCGCGCCCAGTTGCTGCGTCAGCTCTCGGCCCTCGATGATGCGAAGTCCAAGCAGACTGAGCTCGCCAGCGCTGACTTGCGCAGAACTGACTTCGGCGGCCAGGCAGCGCTGGAAGTACTCCGGCAAGAGAGCCCCGGAATGGCGATCCTCCACTGCGTGCTGGTAGAGACGTGCGTTCTCCATGACCGCCGCGGTCTGAGCAGCCAGCGCCCAGGCCAGATCCAAGTTGGTCTGCGGTGGACTCGGCGAAGCGGAGAGCAGGAGTAGCGTGCCATGGCAACGATTGCCGAGAAGAAGCGGCAGACCGAGGACTGAGCCTTGCTCGCCGAGTAGACCCGGCAGACCCTCGCCGCCCATCAGGCGCATGCTGAAGGGACCACCCGCGGCGAGCATCGTTCGCGCCAGCTGATCGTGGCGATCCACCTGCTCACGCTCCTCGCCGAAGAGTCGCAGCTGCTCGCCCTCCCGATCGCTGAGCAGGATCATGACCCGCTCAGCCTGACTGTGCTCGGCAAAGAGTTCCCTGGCCGCAACCAGAACATCATCGAGCTCCAGCTTGGAGCTCAGATCCCGGATCCCACGATTGAGACTACGCAGGTCCTGAATGCGGCCGCGGAGATCCTGGGACATCTGATTGAATGCCCGGGTCAAACGGCCGATCTGCCCGCCCTCGTTACTCTCCACGCTCACATCGAACTCACCGCGACTCAGGGCGAGCGCACCCTTCTCCAGCTTCTCGATCGGCTTGGAGATGCGGTAGGTCACGACGAATCCAAGGAAGAGCGAGAGCAGCAGCAGGATGCCTGCAGCCGAAATGAAGAAGTCACTGACCGGAATGGCGCCAAGCTGCAAGGGTAACTCCGCCGGGCGATCGCTCTCGATCATGCCGAGCAACATGCGCGGCGTCTCCTGGTCATCGCGCAGCAGGTCGTAGACCGCGATCCAATCCTGGTTCGCATAGCTATGCCGGGTGATACTCGGTCCACCGCTCTCGAGCACCGCCTCCCAAGCTCCGCGGCGATCCGCGCAGAGGCCAGGGCGCAGGGAATTGCTCAGCTGGTTGCTGACTCCAGCCGAGTCCCCTTGCGCTGCAGAGAGCGGGTAGCCCCGGGCGTCGCAGAGGATGAGACTGCGGTCCGGAGCCAGCCCGGCCAGGAAGGTCTCGTCCATGCGCCGCCCAACCGTGAGATAGCACTCCCCACCCCCAGGAAGAGAGGCCGTGCTCTGTACACCGAGCACCGGCACACCCCAGCTGAGCGTCAAGCTCGGGTCCTCGCGGAGGGGTGAGTCCAGATATCGCATGCCCTCGGATCCCACGAAAATTGAGAAGGACCCGGGCGGTCCGGTCTCGCCGGCGGCGGGAACAAACTCGAAGGACAGGTAGCCACCATCCTCCTCCCACTCCGGCGGAAGTTGACTGTGCATCACCGAGCGAAGGGCTTCATCCACATCTCGATTGAGATCATTGATCTCATTCCGCTCCGGAAAAGCGGCCACCAGATCCTTGAGCCAGCGGTTCGCGGTCTGCTTCTGCAGAGCCTTGCGTTCCGCCAGGCGGGCGTTGACCGAGGCCATGGCCTGCTCCAGTCCGCCTCTCTGCTCATCCTCGTGCCCGGTCTCGAGGACGGTGAAGAGCACAAAGGAGAGGATGCCCAGAGGAGCCAATGTGGCCACGCTGAGCACAGTGATCAGGCGCAAGCGCAGACTCTTGACCAGTGCCAGAATCTCGCTCACCAGCAACAGGAGGACCGGTGATGCCGCCAAACAAAGCAACAGGCCGATCATCTCGACCTCTTCGAAGTAGGAGCGATTGTCCGGGTCGCGCAGAAAGACACCCAACACCTCTCCCGACCAACCCTCGCCTGAGAGCAGGAGGTAGCGCTCGTAGCGCAGACTGTCCTCACCCTCGAAGCGGCGCTGTTCGGCAACTTCTCCAGCTGCGAGCTCCCTCTCAATTGCGGTGGAGATAGTGCTCAGTTCCGAGCCCTCCGCAAGCGCGAAGGTGGAGGCGGTGAGTCGGCCACCGCGATAGATGGCGAAGGAGGCGTCGCCAAGACTCTGGAACAACTCCGGACGCAGACCTTCCTGCCCGAGAGGACCGCGCCGGACCATGGGACCATCGGCAATGCTGGTGGCAACCTCACGAACCTCGCTGCCGAAGACCGCAGCTCGAAAGCGGATCGGATAGGGCCCGGTGTTGCGAAACTCCAAGCTCGCCAGACCTGCAGCGGCGGGTAGCTCGATCTCCCGCACCAGACTGATATGGGTCTCCTGCTCCCCATCCTCCCACTGGTAGGCGATGGCGACTTCGGACTCGCCGGCGAGGAATTGGTTGAAGCGATGCTGCTCAAAGAACATGGAGGACTGATGCTGGAAGTCCAGCTGCATGACCTCCTGCGCCTCATCCGCGAATCTCAGGTCCACCTGGCATACCAGATCGCCCCGATCCAGGTCGGGGATGGTTCGACCGCCGTGGTCACCGTGAAAGAACAGCCAGAGCTTCTCTGCGCCAGCGCGATTGGCCGCGTCGAACTTGATCTCACGGCGATCGCCTGGGGCGAGCAGGAAGCCCGCATTACTCGGCAGGGGACCACGCAGACCGGTCTCAACCCCCCCCAGAGAATCCTCCCCCAAATACAGGGGCATCTCTCGACTGCCATCCCGGGAGACCCAAGTCATCCCCACCAGATACAACTCGGACTCGGACCTGGACGAGAGGCTGAGAGAGCGGAGACCCTTGCCGATGGCAATGGTCTCGAAGGTCGCCTCCATGCGCGCCTGGGTGAATTCGTTGACCTGATAGAAGGGGCCGCGAAACTCCAGATCACGGGTCTCCTGAATCGGACCCTCTTCGGCCTCGCGGAGACCGAGCTCGAGGACCACTGGCAGCGAACCAAGCGCCTGAAAGCTAAGGCGCTCAGGCTGGGGCCTGGCCAGGACCAGGTTGACTTGGCCTTCTTCAAGGGGTTTGCGGAAGTTGAAGCGCTCTGCCTGCGCCTGGATCAGTGGCACCCAATAGGGTCGGATTTGAAAACCACCCAGCACGCGTGGGCGCAGAAGAGGCCCCCCAGAAACTTCATCCAGAATGCGGTGGGAGAACTCTCTCTCGCCGGTAATGGTCCCGCCGACAAGCAGGTCCATCAGGGGCTGATCCCTGGTCGCACCCCGGTAGCTGCCCAGGGCAGAGTCCTCCATGCGCTCGATCTCCCGGCTCAAGGCAGAGGCCACCGAATCGACCCCCGCATCGAAGCCCTCGATGCGCGAGTCACTCAGCCATCCTGGGAGAAGCAGACCAGCCACGAACAACAGAACCCCGAGACTCCAGCCAAGGCTGCGCAGTGCTGGGCGCCTTCGGCTGGCCTGCACCCAGAGCCTGATGAGGAGAACTGAAAGCAGCAGACCGAGGAGAGGCAGCAAGAGCTTGGGAGCGGCCGCCCCTAGCCAGTTCATCCAGCCACTCGAGTCTTCCGCCAGATCACTCAAGGGCGGGACGCCGACAAAACGCATGCGCGAGAGTCGCCCCCCACTGGTCGGGCCTTCCCCGTTCCAGGTCATGTACTGGTAGCGCTCGGTGCCCGCATCGAAGTCGTCGAGGGCAAGGTTGAAGCCCATGACCGCAGTACCCGCCTCGAAGCCCTCCAGGTTGTGGAAGGGGATCACTGCCTCGAAGCTGTAGCTGGCATCCGGATGCAATTGATGCGCTACTCGGACGCCGGTGTAGATCTCGCCGCCGGGTCTGGCCTCAGTGCGTCCGCTGCTGTCCTCCCGGGAACCCATGACTCCCCAGGGTCGCTCCGGGTTGAAGGGCATGATGAAGAACTGCAGATCCTCGGAGCCGAACTCGAGGCGCTCTGCATTTGGCTCCGGACTGGTATCGAGGAAGAGCTCGAGTGCATCCTGGCGATGCCAAGCTGTGCCCACCTGCCCCGCGCGAAAGCTGTTATCCCAGACCTGCCCAGCCACGTAGAGATGGCTGGCGTCGTAGGCCAGGTGAATCTTGGCGGAGAGGTCCTTCGCCCCGCCCCAGGCATCCTCGCTCCAGACCTGCTCCTGACGGTCAATGAGTAGAGGCTGGCCCGGCCATTCCCGCTCCTGGAGGACACCATCCACCGTGGGTGGGCGGCTCCGCTCCAAGACCCGGATGTCCTGGGCAAACGCCTGCAGACTGCTCGAGAGCAGAACACAGAGCACGAGTGTCCAGGAATTCGCCATTTCGCCAGAATTCGGTCACGGGCCAGGATCCACAAGCAGCTATTTCACAGCCGCTTCTGACCCGCGTGGCGAAAATCCTAGTGTCTGGAGGGCTGGCTCGGCCAGCCCCCCGGCGAATTTATCGACGGCGGCTACGGCGCCGAGGGCGCTCTTCGTCCCGCGAGCGACCTGAGTCTCCCTCCGGGGCATCCGTATCGAATCCGAACTCAGACTGACCTGCGGAGCTGCCCCGAGAACGGGAGCTCGGACGATCCTCATCCTCCCGATCGCTGAAGCGAGCCTGGCTCCGGGCTCCACCGCGATCCCGCGAATCTTCGCGGTCACGGCTCTCGCCGCGTTCCTCCCGGGGCTCGCGATCCCCTGCGGGGCGGCCTCGACCACCACGGGGGGAGCGTTCCGGACGATCCCGATCATCGGCATCACGAGGGCTGCGATCCGGGCGACCGCCGCGTCCCTCAGCAGGCGCTGAATCCCGCCGGCCACGACCACGATCTTCGTCACGGCCACGACCACGGTCGCGGTCGCGGTCGCGGTCATGGCCACGGTCATCCCGATCCGCACGACCGCTACCGCGAGTCCCACGCTCCTCGTCACGATCCCGGCCTTCAGCGCGCGGACTCCTGGAACGTTCCGGACGCTCTCCGCGCTCCGGACGATCCCGGCCCTCATCACGATCACGGGAGGGGCCACGACCCCGGTCACGGTCGCGATCACGGTCGCGGTCGCGGCCGCGGCCGCGATCCGGTGCACGGCCGCGATCACGATCACCGCGCTCCGGACGATCCTCACGAGCTGGACGATCCTCGCGAGCTGGACGGCTCGGACGATCGCCATCGCCACCTTCATCGCCACCTTCAAGGAGGGCCTTCCGGCTCAGCTTGACCTTGCCGAAGTCATCGATGTCGATGACCTTGACTTCGATCTCGTCGCCGACTTGCACCACTTCGGTGACCGAACGGATGAAGGTGTTGGCCAACTCGGAGACATGGACGAGGCCTTCCTGCCCGGGCAGGATCTCGACAAAGCAGCCGAACTCCTTGATGCCGGTGACCGTGCCCTTGTAGACAGCACCCATTTCCACATCGGCGGTCATCTGCTGGATACGCTCGATGCAGGCATCCACCTTCTTGCCGTCGAAGCCGGAGATCTCGATGGCTCCAGCGTCGCCAACGGCGATGCGGGACTCGAATTCCTCCTGCAGGGCACGGATGGTCCGCCCACCAGGGCCGATGATGGCGCCAACCTTCTCCGGATTGACATTGATGGAGATGAGTCGCGGCGCATTCGGGCTGATTGCCTCTCGCGGTCTGCGCATGGTCTTGAGCATCTCGCGCAGAATGAAGAGTCGCCCCTCCATGGCCTGCTCCATGGCATCCTGGAGGGTTTCACGGGTGAGACCCTCGCACTTGATGTCCATCTGCAGAGCGGTGATGCCCTTGCCAGTGCCGGCGACCTTGAAGTCCATGTCACCGCATCCGTCCTCAGAACCGAGGATGTCGGAGAGGATGGCAACTTCCTTGCCCTCGACCACCAAGCCCATGGCGATACCTGCCACCGGCTGCTTGATGGGCACACCTGCATCCATGAGTGCCAGGGTTCCACCGCAGACCGAAGCCATGGAAGAGGAACCATTGGACATGAAGATGTCCGAGGTCACCCGGAGGGTGTAGGGGAAGTCTGCATGCTCCGGGAGAACCCGCTCGATGGCGCGCTCAGCCAGGGCACCGTGGCCGATCTCACGACGGCCTGGCGCCAAGAAGCGCCGCACCTCACCCACACTGAATGGCGGGAAGGCGTAGTGCAGCAGCCAGCGCTTGCTGTCTTCGGGATAGATGCCGTCCATGAACTGACGGTCCATCTCCGTTCCCAGAGTGGCGATACAGAGAGCCTGGGTTTCACCACGGGTAAACAGGCAAGAACCGTGCACCTCGGGGAGCACATCGACCTCGATGTCGATGTTGCGAATGGTCCTGGTATCGCGACCATCAGCGCGGACGCCATCGAGAATCGCCTCGCGCTCGCCCTTCTTGAAGAGCCCCCTGCAGATGTTGCCAACCTCCTTCTTGTGGGCGGCCGCCTCATCGGCAGTGCACCCGTTCGGCGCTGGGAAGGCCTCGCGGACTTCCTCTTTGATCTCCTTCATGGCCGCGCCACGCTCGAACTTGTTGCCACCACCGACTGGCGCAGCCTTCAGCTGCTTGCCAAACTTCTTGGTGATCGCAGCCTCGAGCTTCTCGTCCTTTTGCGGCGGAGTAACCTCGAGCTTCTCCTTGCCGGCGAGCTCAACGAACTCATCAACCATCTCCGCGATCTCGGCACAGATTTGGTGGCCGAGCTCCAGAGCCTCGAGCATCACGTCTTCGGGCACCTGATCAGCACCGGCTTCCACCATGACGATGGCGTCTTTGTGAGCCGCTACCGTCAAGTTGAGTCGGTTCTCTTTGGACTGAATCACGCTCCAGGTCGGATTGATGATCAGCTTGTCGTCTTGTAGACCGATGCGGCAGGCACCGAGGAGCTTGCCATTGGGAATGGAGCTGATGCCCAGGGCAGCAAAGCTGCCGACTGCCGCCAGGATGTCTGCTTCGTTTTCCTTGTCACTGCACAGGACCTGGGTAAGGACCTGGGTCTCACGCCGGAACCCGTCCGCAAAGAGCGGGCGAATCGAGCGGTCGATGATGCGACAGGTGAGGGTCTCGCGGGTTGTGGGACGGCCTTCACGCTTGAAGAAACCACCTGGGAACTTGCCGGCAGCTGCCGCGCGTTCCCGGTAGTCAACCGTCAGGGGAAAGAAGTCGATGTCAGTCCTCTCCGATCCGCACTCAGCGGTGGAAAGAACCATGGTGCCCCCGTAGCGGGCCACAACAGCGCCGTTGGCGAGCTTGGCCATGCGGCCAGTCTCGAGGCTCAGCATCCGGCCGCCGATCTCGCGCTCTACGCGGATCACACCGGACTTCTCGCTCTGGGTCTTCGACCTCGAGCTCTTCTTCTTCGTTGCCTTCTTCTTGCTAGATCGCCCTTCTGAGGCGCTTTCGGTCGTGCTCTTCGAGCGACTGACCTTCTTCCGGGTACTCTTCTTCCCCGTGGTCTTCTTAGTTGCCATTACTTTCTTATTGCTCCGCGCCTAGTGAGTGCCGCTGCTCCAAAGTTGGAGTGTGGTCGCCCGGGTCGCATGCCCGCCTCCTGCGGGACCTTTGTTCGACCTGCAATCAATCCCTCGGATCCATTGCGGTGGCTGCTTACAGCCGTATGGCGCCACGCGCGCATCAGGCGCGTTCATTCGATTGGGTTCGTCAAAGAACGCTAATCACGTCCATCTATCGCGCCGCCTGGAACTCCGTCCGTCCAGGTCAGCCATTCTGCAGGGGTCTAGCGCCTGAGACCCAGCGTCTCGGTAATCGCCTGGAACCGTGAGGGTGCCTTGCGTCCGAGATACTTGAGCAACTTGCTCCGCCGACCGACTTTCTGCAGGAGGCCACGTCTCGAGTGGTAGTCCTTTCTGTGCACCTTCATGTGCTCGGTCAGCTGCTTGATGTCAGCGCTGAGAATCGCGATCTGCACTTCGGCAGACCCGCTATCCCCTTCGTGTGTCCGGAACTTCTCAATGATCGTCCGGCGCTCTTCTGTACTGATAGCCATATCCCTGCTTCCTTTATCTTGCTGCCAATAACCAGTGGGTCAGGGCCAGGGCACTCCAACCTCACGGTCTTCCCGGTGGAACCGGGTCTGGGGCGTATGAAGGCCGGGAGGATAGGGACTCGACTCCTGGGGCGGAAGGGGATTCCAGGTCCTATCGGCAATTCGTCCGCTTTCCCTAACACTCTGGGAAGGCGACAGCTAGCCCGCCCTCGCTGGTTTCCTTGTACTGATGCAGCATGTCGTCGCCAGTGCGCTTCATGGTCCGAACCACCTTGTCCAGGCTCACCACCCCCCTCCCGGCTGAGTGTAGGGCGAGCTGGGCAGCGCTCCAGGCCTTGGCCACCCCCATGGCATTGCGCTCGATGCATGGTGCCTGTACCAGCCCCTTTATGGGGTCACAGGTGAGGCCGAGATTGTGCTCCAAGCCGATCTCGGCGGCGTTTTCGACCTGCTCCGGGCTCCCGCCAAGGATTTCGCAGAGGGCGGCCGCCGCCATGGCGGTGGCGCTGCCCACCTCCCCCTGACAGCCCACCTCGGCTCCCGAGATGCTCGCATGGGTCTTGATCACCATGGCGATGGAGGCGCCGGTGGCCATGGCACGATGGATCTCCGCCCGCCCCAGGCCCAGGCGATCCACCGCCTCCACCAAGACGGCCGGAAAAATCCCCGCCGCCCCGTTTGTGGGAGCGGTAACGACCTGTCCACCGGCAGCGTTCTCTTCGTTGATGGCATAGGCATAGGCCTGACCCCGAGCGATTGCCGAATAGGCCGGATCCACCCTCCCCTCGAGGAGGCGAGCGTAGAGTTCCTTTGCCCGCCTACGCATGCCCAGGCCGCCAGGGAGTTCGCCGGCGCTATGCAAGCCCCGATCGATACAGGCGCGGAAGGCCTGCCAGATCCGATCGAGGCCGGAGGCAACGACTCCAGGAACATCCTCCCAGGCAGCCTCGTTGGCCAAGACGACGGCACCGAGACCGCCGCTTTCCTTGGCCTGCTCGAGCAGACTGCTGCCATCGTGGAAGGGCACCGCTGGATCGGGCAGCTCGTGGGCCGCCTCGTCCTCCTCGCCACCGACGCGCAGAACGAAACCGCCCCCCACCGAGCACCAGGTCTCAACACGCAGTTCTTCGCCCCGCGCATCAACAGCGCGGAAGATCATGGTGTTGGGATGTGGCCAAGCCTGGTCACTGGAGCTGACGAAGCTCACGTCCTCAGGCAGGAGACAAGTGCTTTGCCCACCCCACTCGATACGACCCTCTGCAGCCAGACGTTTTGGTAGCGCGAGAAAGTCGTCCGGATTGCAGGTCTCCGGCAGCCAACCGGAGAGACCTGCGAGCACTGCCCGGTCGCTCCCGTGCCCCCTACCGGTGGCGGCCAGAGAACCGAGCAGTTCGACCCGCAGGCCCGCGGGAAAGAGATCATCCTCGAGACAGCGTTCACGAAAGCGCCTGGCGGCGCGCATGGGTCCAACCGTGTGGCTAGAACTGGGCCCAGGACCGATGCGATAGAGATCGAGAATGCGCAGCTTGATTGGCTGCGAGGCGCTCATGCTGCGAACTTATACCCAGGGGACAAGGACTCGACAGCCCCATTCGACCCGATTGCCGTTCCGAGCCTATCGAATCCGGCGAGAGGGCAGAGTCTCGATCACTGCCTCGGCAAAGGTCCGCGCTGCGGCGGACGCTCGATCCGGTCGACGACGCGGGGCGACTCCATCACCACCGGCCTTGACGCTCCCGTCCACATCGCCTGCCCAGAGAATCTGCTTGGAAGCCGAATGCATGAGGGAAACTCGGGCGGTGAAATCGACCCGGCTGTCCTTCATCAGGGTCGACTCGTCCCAGCTGACGATGGTCATGCCAAGAACCGCATCTTCGCCGAAGCGTCCGGTCATCGAGCGCTGGTAAGAAGCATCGACTACCGAGGGCCCCGGCCCCGCGCCAGTCTCGCGCATCCGCTGATCAACCATGACCTGACTGAGCGGCGAGTAGTTACGCCGCACGAGAGCATGGGCAACCTGACTACGAATCACTTCGAGATGTGGCGTCGCAGTCCGCGCAGGGCTCGCGTCCTCGATGGGTAAGACCGCGATGTCGACCGGTCGAAACTCATCGAGCTCGGGTCGGACTCTGAGACCCGAACTGAGAATGACCGGGGGGACGCCCTGACAGGCCGTCAGGAGCAGAAGCAGGGTGAAAATCTTGTTGGTGGATCGCATGGGGCCGCCCTCGAAAACTCTACGCAACGCGTCGGTCTCTCAGTCCGCAAAGTTAACGACTCAGGCCCGGCAGTTCACGCATTCCCCAGAGCGGCTTCTTGGCGGAAACATGGTATCTGCAGACGAGCTGCCGTCAGTTCACGGTGTAGTCCACCGAAACAGCACGCGCATAGGTAACCATCTGCCGAAAACGTTCCTCGAGGATGTAGTCCGCGCTGCCAAAGGTGCTGGAGAAGCCAAGGAAGGTCTCCACATTCACCGTCCAGGTGCCTGCTGCCAATCCGACCAGGGGTGCCTGAATGAGCGGATACTGCAGGCTCTCGACACCGATACCATCCAGGTCCTCGGTAATCATGGTCCATGAGCGCCCTAGAGCATCTCTGGCCGTGACCTGATGGAATCCGAAGCCACCGACCGTGATCGCTGTGGCCGGGTCGAGGCGATCGGCAAAGTCAACCAGCGGTGGGGCCGAGGCTGGACCAGCTGGAGCCGATATGCTCGGAATGCCAGGGGTCGCCGTGGTCAAGACGGTCCCGCCGGTAGTGGGACTGCTCACCAGCCGGCGGTGTCGAGCGATGTTCCCCGCCGCATCTCGAGCCTCCGTCGAAACCCAGAGCACGGGCTGAAAGCTGGCCAGACCGAGAATGGTGTTCAGGGAGTAGCTCGCGTCCACGGTGTAGACCATGCCGGCACCCGCCGTGGAAAAGCCAAGGCCAAAGAGGCTCATGCCACTCATACCGAAGAGCGAGGCGACGACTCGAACAGTGGGCGATCCGCTGATCATCCCAAGCCCAGTGGACTGGGCGAAATCCTTGCTGTAGCTGCTGGCGAGATTGATCGCCGAAGCACTGGCCGGGACCAATGCCAGCGTCTCGGAACCGGATCCCCCCGGATCGATCGGTGGAGCCGGTGGGCTGGGAGTTAGCCCCAAAGGTCCACACATCTGACAGGTGAAGTTATTGAAGCTCGGCAGGCCGACCGGCTCGATCACCCCGCTGTAGGCGGTGATGACTATCGGCCGATTCGGACGGACCGCGGTCGCCGGCAGGCTATTGGGGTTGCTGCTGCTCGTGACCACCGCCTCTTCGGTCACATCATCTAGCAAGTTGATCCCGACGATGGCTGACTGACCGGGGATCGGAGGAAACAAGATCGATGCATCCAAGCTGCCCGTAGCCGCAGCCTGCGGACGCAGAGGGAGGGAGGCGAAGCCAGCCGAACTGTTCACCAAGCTGAAGAGTTCGTAACCCGGAGCTACCAGGGTCACGCTGTGGCTGGAATTGACCAGCCCTGTAAAGGTCGTCTGGCCATTAGCGCCAGTGACCTGGGCAATCTGTCCAAGACCAGACGGATCGGGACTGGCCGCATCAAGGAGCACAGTGACCCCGGAGAGGGCCTGAAGGGTACTCTCATCGTAGGCCTCGACGGTCAGCGACATGCCCGTGGTCACCGAACCGGTGACGACCCCACGCTGAATGATCATGCCGGGCAGAGGCATGGCCGTCGTCGCATTGCCCGACGCATCCGTCAATTCGAGGGAGGCGCTCACAGCAGTGGTCAAGCGACCGAGGAAGAGTGGCGCGATAATGAAGCTGCCGTCAGCTGCCCCGGCGAAGAGATTCGCCGTCCCCGAGACTGGCCCCATGCCGGTCAGGACGGCTCCGCCCAGCTCCTCGCTCGCTGTGCCATACAGGGAAAGGTGCTGCAGGTCCGTAACCATATCTCCCGAGTTGATGCCAGTCGGCGGCCCGATCGAGACCAGTGTGGGGAGGGTGACATCGAGGAGAGGGGAACTGGCAGCGGGTGAGTGGATCACCCCTGAACTTCGCGAGCCCCGGGTTTGCCTCGCGGTGATCGTCACCGCCCCATCGTCAAAGCGCGGCGCAGCGGCACTACCCAGAGTGGAGGTCATGTCCACGCTGACGGTTTGAGCACCGGCGGCGACAGCCGTGGCACTGCGCTCGACAAAATTGACGTCACTGCTGTCATCGGTCTGAGGCTCGAGTCCGTAGATGCGAACCACCACCGTATCGCCGGCGAAAGTCGACGCAGGCATGGTCACATCGACCATCAGGTTGGCGATGTTCTGAATGTTGATCTTGTCCGGAAAGCCTGGGCTTATGTTGCCGACAACGACCCCATCCGGCTGCTCCACATCTTGCGTACGAAACTCGGCGTAGGGGCTGCGGTTGCCGAACTGGAGTCGCCCTTCCGGAGTGCCAGGAAAGGTGATGCTGTTTTCGTAGAAGATCTCCTGGTCCGTATTGGCGTCCAGGCTGGCACTCGGGTCAAAGCGGAGCAGGCGGCCATCCGCCAATCCCTGGGTTATCTCCAGAGGAAAGCTGATATTGCCTCCGATGGGCGTCCCGGCTGAAGTCTCCATCCGGAAGTTGCTGGTGGTCACCGAAGTCACATTGGCGGGCTTGTTGAAGACCGTATAGACCGGCGACTCCCGCAATCGATCGCGGGAATTGTCCACTGGCAGAGTCGTCAGGATTCGTCCATCCGCTTCAGCTGGATCCTCGTCGACAGTGAATTCAGCGATGACTCTCAGGTTGCCGCCGACCCTGACGGCGTCAGCATCCCTGGCCTCCGGATCGATGACAACCTCGTAGCTGGTGAGATCTGCGAGAGGCACCAAGGGGCGCATCAGGACTACCGTGCCTGCCAACAAGAAGTCGTAGTCTGCTGGCAGGGGCTGATCCGTGCCTGCCAAGCGCAGGAATAGAGTTGGTGGGAGGGCGGTGCTGGCAGCCGGAACGATGGACTCCTCATTCATGCTCTCGTTGAAGACCACCACGATGGGCACAGCCGAGGGCCAGCCATCACCCTCGGGGAAAACATCCGTGATTCGTGGCCGCCCGTCGACAGCGATGCCGCCAACCGGCAGTGCCTGAATGTTGGTGCCATCGCCAGCTCCCCCACCCCCACCTTTATCGGGATCGAAAATCGAACCCACATTGTTCTCACAGCCGGTGACGGTGAGGAGGGCGGCGCCGAGGATGAAACAGCTGATCTTGCGCATAAGCGAGGTTTGGACCCGGCAGACTGACGGGAGGGGGAGCATATTCCCGCTCCTCCATATTTGACCCGCCTTTTTGCCCAGGCCACAGCCTGGGAGATCCCTCATGATTCCTGGCCGCAGCGACATGGCCGAAGCCAAGTAGCCTCAAGCCGAGAATCTTTTCCCTGAACCGGAACCATCGACCAATGCAAGAGCAAGCGGCAGCCGAGCCTAGAGTCGGCGGCCTCCTGAGCCTGGTTCTGGATCTTCGCCGCGGTGAGGGCAAGGCCTTCCTGCTGGCCTTTGGCTACTTCTTCTTCACTCTGGCGAGTTACTTCATTCTGCGCCCGATTCGCGAGGACATGACCGCCGCCGGTGGCAGCGCCGACATTCCCTGGTTGATCAGCGGCACCTTTCTCGGCATGTGCCTGACGAGCCCGCTCTTCGCCATGGCCGTGGTGAAGCTTCCCCGCCGCAGCTTCCTGATCCTCGCCTACCTCAGCTCGATCAGCTGCCTGATCATCTTCTACTTCCTCTGGCAGACCTTCGCAGGGGATGGACGTGTCTGGCTGGGGAGAGCCTTCTTCATCTGGGTCAGCGTATTCAACATGTTCGTGATCTCCATCTTCTGGAGTGTTCAGGCGGATGTGTTCAACAACGAGGAGGGCAAGCGACTCTTCGGCAGCATTGCCGTTGGCGGCACTCTCGGAACGATCGCGGGCTCGTACCTGACCTACCGCCTGGCAGAGATCATGGGGAAGGCCAACCTCCTCCTCCTCTCGGCGACTCTCCTGGGTCTGGGGCTCGCCTGCGCCCTTGGGCTGATCGCGACCCGCGCGAGCAGCCGCGGAGAGAATTCAAAGGAAGAGGCTGCCATCGGTGGCGGCGTCCTCGCGGGCCTGAAACGAAGTATCCACTCTCCCTACCTGCTGGCCATCTCCGCCTACATCCTGCTGATGACCATCGGGCCAACTCTCCTCTATATGGAGAAGATTCGGATTGGGAGCACTGTCTTCGCCGCGGATAGCGCCGGCAGATTGAGCTTCTTTTCCCAGGTCGATCTGTACACCCAGTTGTTGACCCTGCTCATGCAGCTGTTCTTCACGGGACGCCTGATCAAGAGTCTGGGCATCGGGCTTACCCTCTGCAGCCTGCCGATCCTCAGCCTCTTGGGCTTCAGCATTCTCGGCGCCGCCGATCTCGGCCTGGCCTCGGTCTTCTGGGTATTCGTCGCCTTCGAGGTCACTCGGCAGGTGCTGCAACACGGTCTCGCCCGACCATCACGCGAAGTGCTCTTCACCCTGGTAAGCCGCGAGGACAAGTACAAGGCGAAGAACTTCATCGACACAGTGGTCTATCGCGGCGGCGATGTCGCTGCAGTATGGCTTCTAGACCTGGCGAGGGCCGCCCTCGGCAGCCTTGCATGGATGTGCTTTCTCCTGCTGCCCTGCATGGCAATCTGGGCCCTCCTAGGCCTGATCCTGGGCAAGCAACAGGGCAAACTCAGCGCAGCAGATTCCTCGCAGGCCTGATTCACCTGCTTCGCTCCCATCTGGCGAAGCAAACAAGCCGGCCCTTGCCGGGAAGCCTGGATTGGCGACAATCCTCTCTGTCCGGATGCCTCTCTCAGCGACCCTGGCCGCGCAGCCTGGCTGCCGTGGTTCCATCCCGTATTGGGTTCAGAGATCGAATATGAAGCCGACCGCACCTCTTCTCCTTCTCCTGGTCTGCAGTTGCTCCACCGCCGACGAGGCCGCAAGCGGATCCAGTTCTCAGGGACAGCTGGCCGAGGCGCGCAGGTTGATGCGTGCGCAGGAATACGATAATGCGCTGACGATCACCGACGCCGTGATCGAAACTGATCCACGCAACCGTGAGGCACGGATTCTCGCGGTCGACGGCAATCTGGCCCTCTTCCAGACCGGCCGCAGCGGCAGTGCCTTCCTGCTCGATGATGCCATCATGAATCTGGAAGCCGCGCTCGGACTGAAGAGCGAGGATCCGGAAAACTGGCTGCGCCTCTCGCAGACCTACTTCCTTGCCTCACGCTTCGACAAGGGGATCAGCTCGGGCAACATGGCGGCGCGACAGTTTCAGCAGGCGAATGCACCGCGTGACAGAATCGCCGCCGCCATCCTCGCCATCTCAGACTGCGAGATTCAGAACTTCATCAGCCTGCGCAGAGAGGAGATGACATCGAGTCCTGCTGAGCAGATCGATCCCAGCGCAGCGGTGATGGAAGCTGCCAATCACGCCCTGACCACGCTGAACTACGCCGAACAGGCCGGTGGCGAGGGACCTGCCAATTTGAAGGCAGCGCAAGTGTACCAGTGGCTCAATCGCAATGACCTGGCACTGGATGCACTCGAACGCGGCATTGCCGCTGACCCGGAGAACAGCGCAATCCACACCAGCTATCAGGATCTCTGCTTCAGCATGGATCGCCAGACCGAGTGCGTCGGAGCCTATAGAGACATGATGGTCTCCCTGGAGGGCCACACGACCATCCAGTGGTTCCTCGGCCGGGCGCAGATCGCCCGTGCCGATGACCTGCGAGGACAGGGCGAGTTCGAAGCTGCGCAGCGCTACTATGAGGATGCGCTCGCGTCCTATAGCAGCTTCAAGGCAAAGAAGCCGGAGGTGCCAGGCTCAGACCACTGGCTGGCCATCTGTGAACTTTCCCTGGGTGCAGTGAGCTTCGAGATGGCGGACTACGAGGCCTCGGCAGCTCACTACGACGCGGCCTTCGCATTCTCACCCCAAGTCATCGAAACGGATGAGAATGGCTTCCTGCGGATCTTCGATTCCTTTGGCGGCAACTATGTGACGGGCATCGACCGGATAGCCCAGGCCTACGATGGCCAGGGCGGCATCCCTGGCAAGTCCAAGGCACTGGCCTTCTACGACGTCTACCTGGAGCGCCACGGCAAGGCGCCGCTCTTCGGCCCACTCTTCAATAACGCCGGTTTCATCGCCCGCGACCTGGGCTCGGCGATCGCCGGCGAAGGCACTCTAGGCCAGCCCCTGGAGGGCGCGGCGGCCATGAGCGATGCGGAACGTGCCAAGGCCAAAGCCGAAGCAATGCGGATCTGGGAGAAGAGCTATCGCTACTACGAGATAGCTATCGAGCTTTCCCCAGAAGACCCGCGCATCGTCAACGACGGCGGGCTCATGCTGATCTACCACCTGCACCGGCAGTACGACCGAGCGGAGGAACTCTTCCGCCAGGCCATCGAAGTCGGCCAGCCCCAGCTGGACGCCCTGCCAACGGATGCTGACCCGGCGGAGCTGGAGTTTCTGGAAGAGGCGGTCGGGGATGCCTACGAGAACATGGGCGTCCTCTTAGGGATCCTCAAGAAGCCTGACAGTGAAGCCAGGCCCTGGCTGGAAGCTTCCCTGAAGTACTTCCCCTACCAGCGCCGGGCGGCAGCGGGACGCCTTCGCCGGATGCAGGGTGAAGAGAAGGCACCGGGGGACCAGCGTGAAGCCGAGCGGCGGGCGGCCCTCTTTGTGGAGAGCACTTCCGAGGCACGCAGTAAGGCGGAAGAGGCCGACTTCGACGGCGCGCTTCTCATCCTCGATGGTCTTGGCGAGCAGTTCAGAGACTACGCGCCCTACCACGCCATGGTCGGTAGTTACACATACTCCTATGCAGAGCAGGCACGGGAGAGTGGCCAGAACGCCAGCCACATCGATGGACTCTACTTCGATGCGGAGCGAGAGCTCCGCCGGGCAGTCGACCTCGACCCGCTGCCCGCCGCGCCCCGCATGAATCTTGCGGACGCCTATCTAGCCCTCGCCAAGGACAGAGAATCTGCCCGCGAAGCATCCGAAGTGATCGCCAGCATCGGCAACAATCCCGATCCAGCAGTGCTAGCACGAGCGCACCGGCAATGTGCCGAGGCGGCAACTAGAGCCTACGTGGCAGCAAGGCAGGAGGATCGCAACCCAACCGAACTCCTTGACTTGGCGCGCAAGTCCTACGGCTTCCTCGACGGCGCAGAACTCCTGGACCCTCAGCAATGGGTTTCCTGGACCAATCTGGAGCTATGGGCCAGTGCTGATGTGGAGGCTCTGACCCTCATGGAGCGCCGGCTCAGCATCAACCCGAGCGATGAGGCCTTGCTCACTCAGTATGTCGACCTCGGCAAGTCGAGCAATCAGGGCCGCAAGGTGATCGCCTTCTTGGATGAGAGAGAGGAAGCATTTTGGGTCTGGTACCAGGGGCGGGCCCGCTACGACCAGTCACAGGCGGACTGGGCGCGCGGCAAATTCGATGAAGCGATCCAAGTCCTTAGCCATGCGCGGGAACGATTCGCCAAGGCTGCCCGACTGAATTCGGAATTCAGCGACACCTGCAATCAGTGGATTGCGATCTGCTTCGGCGCCCAGGGAATTGTGGAAATCAGCAAGGACGAGCCTGCTGCTGCAAGCCAGTCGTTCATGAGCGCGCTCGAAACCCGACCGGATGTGCTCAAGACCCCCATTGGTGCCGGACTCACCCTGAAGCAGGGCATCATGATGGCCGGCGACAAGTTCTACAAAGCAGATGAACTCGACAAGGTGACCGAGGTATACCGCTCGGCCAGTCGATTCGCTCCGGATGACGTGGACTTCGCCAACAACCTCGGGTTCTTCGCCAGGGACCATGCCCGCGAACTGCGGCGGAAGAACCCCAATTCACCCGCCGCAAAGCAGTTCTTCGAGATCAGTTATGTGGCGTACACGCGCGCTGCGGAATTGGACGCGAGCAATCTCAGACTGCGCAACGATCGCGCATTACTGCTTATCTACTACCTCAAGCGGGACTTTCCACTCGCTCTGAAGCTACTGCAGAGTTCCCTTCGCGAAGGCGAGGCGATTCTGCGGGACAATCCCCCAAGCGACCCAACCGCTCTCCAGGACTTGCAAGAGGCGGTCGGTGACTGCCATCAGAACCTCGGCGTCTACTACCGCAATGTGGACAAGGACAGCGCAGCAGCCCGTGCAGCCTTCGAGAAGAGCCTCGAGTTCTATCCCTTCGAGGAGCGCGCGAGCACAGGCTACCTACGGCGCCTGGAAGAGATGAGCGCAGACGAGGAATTGTACGAAGAGGAAGACGGGCCTGCAGCGGGTAAGAAGGCCGGCTCCAAAGCCGAAGCCAAGGGAGGGAAGTGATGCAGGCGATGCTACTCGGAGAGCTGAGGGCTCGCTGGCTCCTGTTGGTCCTCTGCCTCTTCGTCGGCAGTGGCTTCGCACAGACTGCGGACACGCAGCAGATCAACGATCTCCGCCAAAAGGCCTTTGCTGCGGAACTCGAGGGTGAGCACAGCGAAGCTGGCGACTTCTTCGCTCGACTCTGCAAAGAGGATCCCGAGGACTCTCGATGGTTCCTGCGCGCCAGCGACAATTACGGCAAAGCCGGCCGCTTCAACGATGCGGTCAGGATCTTGATGCAGGGCAGGAAGCAGTTCAGCGACGTTCCAGAACTTGGCGTCATGCTCTGCAAGACCTTCCATCTCAAGGCCGAGAGCATGCAGCGAGATGGTGTTTTCGATGACAACGTGCTCGCGTACTACGAGAACGCTGCCCAGGTCGCCAAGGAACTACTCGAGCTGAACGCCGTGCACCTCGAGGCTCTCTTGGGTCTCGCCCAAGCGGAGTTCGCGCTTGGCCAGCTCGACGCAGCTGAGGCTACCGCTGGCCGCGCCATCGCTGCCCATCCTGGCGCGCCTGGCGGCCACATCATCGTCGGACGCATTCATCTCAAGCGCTTCATCGATGCGAAGACCAATCTGAACCAAGCTGGGGACAGAGCTGCAAATCGCGCCGAATTAGCGAAGGAAGTCCAGCGCCTACGCGCACTCGCAGACGGGGCATTCGAGTCAGCCAACGCCGCCGATCCCGGTCGCGCTTATCCCCTCGTCGCCCTTGGCGACATCGCCGCCTGGATGGGTGAATACGAAGCCGCCTTCGCGGAGTACCGCAAGGCCATGAGCATCGACCCGCAGGCACCGATCAAGCACGATTGGCTGCGACAGAACACGGATGTAGATCTGCGGGTCACCCTCTATGACTCAGTTCGCGAATCCTATCTGCAGACCACAGATCCCTCGGCGCAGGCCATCGCCACCGTCGACTGGTACCGGGCCCTTGCACGCTTCGACAAGGGCAACTGGCGAGAGGCTGCAAG
Source organism: Planctomycetota bacterium (assembly GCA_021776805.1). Classification (GTDB taxonomy): domain Bacteria; phylum Planctomycetota; class UBA1135; order UBA1135; family UBA2386; genus JAJFFD01. Next base: position 73,487 of record JAJFFD010000182.1, on the reverse strand, counting down.
TCTCTTCGAGAGCACCCTCGAGCCACTGCCGGAGATCGCCGACAGCTATTACTACCTCCTGCAGAGCGTCTACTGGTCCGGTGACGAAGCAGCCTGCATGCAGTACTCCCTGGCCTTTGCGCGCAAGAATCGAACGCGCTTCGCAGACCTTGCACGCAACGACCTGCGCTGCCTGGCCATCTTGCGCATCATGGCCAAGAAGAGCTTCGAGAGTGAGAAGTTCGAGGATAGCCGCGACCTTAACCACGTGATGGCCTTCGCCTCTCAGTCCGCCGCAGATTGGAACAACTACGCCTTCCTATGCAGGAAGACCGGCAAGTTCGAAGAGGCCTTCCTGGGCTATCAAATGGCACTCTCTGACGAACCCAACTCACCTCAACTGATGAATGACGCTGCGGTAATCCTGCAGCATGATCTCAAGGGAGAGGAGAACTTGGCTGAAGCCAGAAAGCTCTACGAGCAGGCCATCGCAGTCGCGGAGAAGATGCTGGCCGAGGGTGACCTGAGCGAAGAGGAGAAGGCGCGCACCGAAAAGGCACTCTCCGATGCAAAGCTCAATCTGGCCGAAATGGTCGGCGGCTGATTACTCCTCAAAGAGGCGACGGCTCAGGTTGCCGTAGTCCATGTATCTGGCCTCATCCGGCGGGCCTTTCGCGTAGCGCCAAATCAGGGATTCGAGCTGGTCGGGTTCGATCGCCATGAGAGAACTGGAAACAGTTCCGTAGTCACCGCCCTTCTTGAAGATCCGGTGACCGGAGCGTTCCCCCCGATCGAGAAGCAGCTCTGCGAGGAGCTCGAGGCGCGCTTCCAATCCAAGAGCCCTGTCCTCGAGCTCATCGAGACCGGGAATTGTCAACTCGCCGAGTCGGTGCTCGTTGCTGATCACGCTGACAAGAGTCGTGCTCTCAGTCAGAACCACTCCGCCAGCATCATGCTCCAAGACCTGAGTTTGCCTGCCGTCACTGAGCAACAACTGAAAGCCCGCAAAGGTCTTCCTGCTGACTTCATCGCTGACTCGCGCCATTGCCGTAGCGAGATCATCCTGGTCGAGAGCCAGGATCGGAATCTGTCCTCGACTCTCCTCAGCGGCGACCTCGGCTGCAGAGGCCAGGTTGGTCAGGCAGGCGAAGAGACCGAGCTCGTTGATCCCTATCCATGTCCCGCCGGCAAGCCGATCTCGCGGCAGGAGCATTCGCCGACGTTCACCAACTAGCAAGCCAGGAGGTGAAGCCCGTCGGCTGCGCTGCTCATCTCGATTGCTCGCGACGAGCATCGGCGCGCCTTCAGCAGGAGAGTTGAGAACGATCAACAAACACATGATGCTCAGGTCATACGAATTGCGCACCCATGGGCAGGGTTCGCTTGCGAAGGATGAGCATGGTGCAGCCCACCAGCAAGAGGCAAAACGAGGCTATGAAGAAGAGACCGGCGATCCCGGTCCACTGGGACATGAAGCCTCCGAAGAGTGGGCCGAGGGACAATCCGAACTGGATACAACTCTGCGCCAAGGAATAGGCCAGGCTGCGTTGATCGTTCTCCACCCGCTTGCCGATGGCCGAATAGGCGAGAGTCATGCTGCCAGCCATGAAGACCGCGGCTGCGCAGCGCAGCAGCATGTAGCCCTCGATGCTGGTCCAGACGCCGGTGCATCCCAGGACCACAGCCAGCCCCAGGGAGAGGACCGAGAGGCAACGCAGGGGCCCGTACTTGTCCGCCAGCCTGCCCCAGGTTGTGGTGAAACAGATCTGCGCAACAGCCAATATCGTGAAAGGCAGAGCGATGCTTCGCTCCAAGGCAACTGCGCTGTCTCCCGGCGCGAGGAAGAGAATGGGGCCGAGCTCGCGCACCCAAAGGGCGATGTAGGCCTCCACCATCTGCTGACCGAAGCGGAGCATGAAGATGCACAGCAGAAGCGCCCAGAGCAGTCGACCAGAAAGCAGCCCCCTGATCTCCGAACGCATAGAACCGCTCTCTCGCCGATGCTTGCGGATGAGGCCACGATCCTCGCGTGCGAACAGGATGATCGGCAAGCTCGCCAGCAGGGCAAGGCAACTGGTCAGGTAGAAGAGCACCTCGCGACTCCCGGTGATACGGATCAGCTCTGCACCGACCCAAGGGCCAGCCAAGAGTCCGGATGCCAGGGCAACCTGCATACTGCCGATGGTACGACCCTGTCGATCCGGCGGCACCTTGGCGGTAACCAGCGCCATCGAGGGTGCGATGTAGCCAGCCACCAGACCCTGCATGACCCGAACAGCCAGCAGATAGGAGGGAGTGCTCGCCAAGGGCATCAGACCGGTGGTGATCGCGATGCCAATCAGAGCCCGCAGAGCCATGGGCTTGCGACCAAGCCGATCTCCCAGAACACCCCAGAAGGGGCCCATGCAGGCCGCAGCCAACGGTGCTCCTCCCCAGATCGCCCCCGTCCACATGCGGAGTTCGTCCTCATCGCTGACTCCAAAGCGCTCCTCGATGTAGAGAGGAAGGCTGGGCAGAATGGCCATGAGACCCATGGAGACGAAGAGCATGCTGGGCCAGACCGCGAAGTAATTGCGCTTCCAGTCAAACTCAGCTCCGGCCTCTGGCTCCTCTCGATCAGTCACCTGCCCTTGGAACATAACGAATCGCAGCAACAATCCGCGAAAATGCCGGTGCTCGTTCCCATGGCTGTGTGAGAAGCCTCTCTACCTTCATCGCAACCGCGATTCTTTGCTCGGCGCCGGTCATCGCGCAGGAGTCTGATCCGATTCGGCCGCCGTCGGGATGGGCCATGCCCTGGCTCATCAACCAATCCTCACTGGGCGCGGACTGGCAGCACGGCGAGGCAGAGCTTCCCCCACCTGTAGAGTTGAGCTTCCTCATGGGCAACGGACAGATCTCAGCCAGCAGCCATGTCTCAGCACAGGCCAGCAGCTTGCGAGTGAAGGTCCTGACTGCAGCCGAGCTAAAGGAAGCCAGGATTGAATGTTGGTTCGAGCTGCAGGGAGAGCCGCTCGTCCTCGCAGAACAGCGGCTGCGCAGGACACGCGATGCCTGCTTCGTGCTTGCCGAAGAGATCGGTTGTGCCCTGAGGGTCGTGCTCCTGAGTTTTGCGCCCCCAGAGGGTCAGGGCCTCATCCGCCTCGTTCGGGTAGAGAACTCGGGTAGCGAAGACCTGGTTGGCCTGAGCTTGCAGGCGCAAGCTTCCGGTGAGGCTGAGCTGAATCTGCGTCTAGGGGCTTCGCAGCGCTTTTCAAATCGAATCAGCAGCCTCCCCCTGCGCCTCTCAGCGGGTGAAACCCGCGACTTTGTGCTCAGCATCACAAGTCCTGCCGGCGATGAAGAATGGATTTCGACTGTCGATCTCTCTGGCCTGCGGCAGCTGGCCCATAAGACTCGCCTCAGCTGGCAGCAGCGATTGCTCGCGAGCACGCAATACGACTGCGATCGCAGGCTTATCCGGGATCTCATCCAGGATCGCAAGCTCGACCTGATGGCGATGTCCGGCAGTTTCGATGCCACGGACGTGCAGGGGCCGACTACGCAAGAACCCAGCAGAGCCGCGGGCCTTCTACTCATGCAGCTGCGATTTGGCCTCTGGGACGATGCCGCGAAAGGGCTGGCGGTTGACGCCCGCGATTCGGCCGCCGCCGCCTGGAGCATTCTGAAGCACTATTGGTACTGGCACGCCAGCCGGGATCAGGCACTCATTCGCAGGCGCTGGCATGAACTGGAATCCTGCTTACTCATCCTTGCCAGCAAGAGCCAACCTGCGGAGCTAGCCAGCTCAACCCTTAATCTGCTCGCGACCACAGCAGCCGGGCGACTGGCCGCCGCTTGCGGGAGTGAGCAGGGCAAGGAACGCAGCCGCGTCTTGCTGCGTGAAGCCGCCCGACTCTCAGCCAGGACCGAAGCACAGTTCTGGCGCAACTCAGAGGGTCGTTATGCAGTCCGGCTCGGGAACAGAACGGCGGCAGATCCAGCAGCGCTTCTGCCAGAGAGTTTCATCGGGCTTTGGGCGGGCTGGACATGGTCTCAGGGCAAGCGCGGAGCCATGAATCTGCGCCAAGCCGCCCGAGCAGTCTGGCAGCTGGGTGGTCTCAGCAAGATGAGTCCGAACTCCCCGACAAGTGCCGCGGACTTGCACGCGATGCTCCTGGTGGCACTGAGTGAGTTCGACGCCAGCGAAGAGTCGGGTTGCCTGGAAGCAATCCTGCAAAGACCGGAATTGCGCAATCTCGAGAGCCCCTACCGAACCGGCCTAGCTCTCGATGCGGTGCTCTATTCCCTCACCGGTCTCAGGCTAACTGCGGTGCCAGGACATGCGGAGGATGATCTTCGCATCGATCCCCTGCTGCCGGCGAACTGCAGATTCTTGACGGTCAAGGCTGTAGCACAGGGGGGCAGGCGATTCGACCTTTACCTGCGCAGAGAGGATGAGGGCATCACCAGTTTCGACCTCGTTCTCGTGGATGCCGGCCTTGCCAGCAAAGACCAGGTGTCTGTGGCACTCCGCCTGCATGGGGATACTCATCTCGGATGGCTCGAAGATCGACCAGACTATTGGGATGAGGAGGACACTCTCCGCAGGCCGAGAATCATGTCCGGCTTGAGTCAGCAGCAAGCAGGCAGGGAGAGTTTCTTACCCAGTGGCTACTTTCGCTGACGAAGCACGAAGTTCTGACGCCGTTGCCGAGTGAAGCGTTTCTCTTGCTCCTTGATTGGCAGGTTTGCTGGCAGCGAGGGCTTCTTCTCGTCCTCAGTACTGACCTTCCCGCGCTCGCCGAGACTCAGGTCCAAGACTGCCATGGGTAAGACCTCAATCGACCCGGCAGTTGTCCACTGCGCCAGGATACGGCCGTTCCGCTCTTCGGTCAGAGACTTCAATTCGCGCACGTAATCGATAATCGCCTGATCGTCTCCAGCCACGTTGAAATAGACGTCCTCTTGCTTTGGCTGGTAGAACTCGCCCTGAGCCTGAACTTGATCGGCAGCCATCTGGTTTTTCGATTCGGGACGCAGATAGCCACCCTGCACCTGGGGGCTTGGCGGCGCGCCTGGCTTGCCGTACTGACGCAGTGGTTCTTGAATGAACCCCTCTGCATCGCTTAGCCAACGCTGTCGAGCCGGGTCGGCTTGATTGTCAGCAGAACCTTCAGTACGAGCTGGCCTGGCCAGCGAGCGGCTTCTACTGGCTCGCCCTCCCCTTCCCTCGGCCTCACGGAGATCTGACCGGGCCATATCGCTGAGTGCATCTCCAGGGAGCTCGACCACGAGAACCAGCTCGGGTTGCTGCGGAATCCCGCCGGCAAGCCCGGCGGCATCCTTGCCCGCTGCGGCGGTTTGAGTACGCAGGTTGTCGCGGAGGATCTGCTCGAATGAGATTCCCTTTTCGCCGAGCTCCTTCTTTCCGTCCCGCTCGTTCTCTGACAGGCCTAACGAATCTGACCTGGGGATAACCTGCTTCTCGGCGATCGCGGCCGGCGACGGCAGGTCCGCAACGCTCTTGCTGAGCTCCAGAGGCGGCGTCGCCGCTGCCTTGCCTGCGTTCTCCGCTCGCAGTTCGGGAAGGAGCTTCCTCTTGAAGGCAAAGTCGTCGTCAGTCTTTGGGTCCAAGTCTTGGGATTCCGAATCTGTGATTTCTTCACCGGAGGCTAGCTGCTGCGGTCTCGCCGAGGTCGGCGCGGCCTGTTCGGCACCGGGCATCAAGTCGAGGGCGAAGAAGGTCAGCAGGATCGCCGCTGCAGCGGCTGCGCTCGCCATGAGTGGGAAAATACGACGCTGACCGCCGGCTTTTGGAGCGGCATCGATACCTGCCATGATCCGGTCGCTGAGGTCAGGTGCATCACCCTCCCGTTGGAGTTCGCCGCGCAGGGCCTCGACCATCTTGCGGTAATCCTCTGCGGCGGACTTCAGTTCGGGGTTGACGCCGAACTCGGCCTCCAAGCGCTCCCGATCTCGCGCGGACAGACGGTCATCGACCCAGTCCGCCAGCCGCTCATCACTTTCTGGTCGCCTTGCCATCAGATGAAATCCCTCAGCTTCTCTTGGAGGAGCAGGCGCCCTCGGTGAATCCGAGAGCGAACTGTGCCCGGCGGCAAAGACAAGACCTCGCCGATCTCCTCATAGGAAAGATCCTGCATGTCGCGAAGCAAGACTGCATCTCGAAATTCGTCCGGCAGCTCGTCTACCGCCTTGCGCACGCCTTCCGCGAATTCTTTCTGCTCGGCTCTTCGGGTTGGCTCCAGTTCTCGCGAAGGCGGATCGATGTGCCAGCTCTCATCGCCACCTATCGGAGCATCGATGGAGAGGGTTGGCTTGTTCCGCTTCAGGGTCTTGGACCGGCGGTATTCACTGATGCAGGCATTCATGGCGATGGTGTGCAACCAGGTGCTGAAACGCACCGCACCGTCGAAACGCGGCAGACCTCCATGGGCGCGCATGAACACCTCCTGGCAGAGGTCTTCCGCAGTCTGTCGGTTGCACCTGAGAACGCGCATGGCAAGTCTGAATACTCTCCCCTGATGGTCCTCGACCAGAACGCGGAAAGCCTCGCGATCACCCTGACGGGCCCTTGCTACTGTGGCTTTCTCTTCCGGGCTGGGTCCGAGATCGTGCGAGACCTCCGCTTGCGGAGGTTTGGAGTCGCGCAGCAGACGTGGCGCGCGGGCACTGGTTCCCCGGGGTTCCTGCATTTAGTGGAGTTCCAAGCTGCCTTCGAATAGCGGCCGAAGGCTCTCTGAAGATAGCGTGAGAGTCTACTCACGGCCCGGAAGATCTTTGACTCCCCAGCCTTCGGCATTTCTTGCCGCACGCCTGGAGCTAGGGCCACTAACATGGCGCCCAGGATGAAACCCAAGGATGCATTTCGCTTTGACTGCCCCTGCTGCGGCAAGTCGATCGAGGTCAACACGCGCAGCGGCAAAGCCCGTGCCGTGAAAATCGAGGAATCCAAGGCTGGGAAGAGCTTCGAAGGGATGGTCGAGGACGCCAAGGGAGACAGCCAGCGCCTGAACAAGCTCTTGGATGAGGCCCAGCAACTGCACGGCAGCGACAGCGACCGGCTCGAAGACCTATTCAAGCAGGCGCAGAAGAAGGCAGCCGAAGATAAAGACGAGAAACCTCGCACGCCCTTCGACCTGGACTGACCCAGGATCAGCGGCGGCGACCGCGGCCTCTAGTCCCAGCCTGACGTCTGGCTTCGAGAGCCGCCTTGCCCTCTTCATTGAGGGCGGGACGTTCGTCGCGGTTGGCGAACTCGGCGATGGCCAAGCCGATGCCGTTGATAACCGTGGTCATGTGGGCAAAGGCGACCTTGCTGACCTCGTCACCAGGCTGGTGATAGTCCGCGTGCAAGCTACCAGCGCTTATAGAGTGAGCGACAACTCCCGCAGCGAAGAATGGCGCATTGTCACTCGCATTGAAGAGACGCGCCTCCATAGGAAACACCACCGTATCCACGCCCACGCTCGCCAAGGCAGGCTTGCAGATCGCCTCGAAGTCGGACAGTGCCCGGCCAGTTACCCAGGCCTGCATCTCCTTGCCTTCTTCAGGTCTTCCGAGCATCTCGATATTGACGACGGCTGCGATGTCCTCGAGTGGCACCGTTGGACGCTCCACGTAGGCGCGGCTGCCACGCAAGCCCTTCTCTTCGGCTGAGAAACACATGAAAAGTAGACTGCGTCGCATGGGCTGCTCGGACTTGATGAAGGCCTCGGCGAGAGCCAGCACTGCCGTCGTGCCAGTCGCATCGTCATCGGCCCCGTTGAAGATCTGGTCCTTGCCGGCTGCAGGCCCAACCCCAACGTGATCGTAGTGGGCACCGATGACGACAAACTCGTCCTTGAGATCCGTGCCCGGGATCATGGCCATCACGTTCTTTAGCTGGACATCGACCTTCTCAGGCTCGGGCAGCATCAAGTCCGCGATCAACGGGTCTTCTTTGGGAAGGAGTCCCTCTCGGACGAGCAAGGTTGGCGCCGCTCCTGGCGTGCCGCGCTGCAAGACTTCGCGAGTGCCAGCAGACTTCCAGAGCGGGGAGTCGGTGGCCGTCTCGAGCAAGGTCGGTCGGCGTGAAGCGCTGCGTCGCCGGGCTCGAACTCGATCACACTCGACCCCTTCGGCTTCGAACTTTCGACCGCTGCTCCAGATGCGAAAGTCCTTACCCGCTTCGAGCACTTGTCGCTGACCATCGATGACCAGGCTGAGCTTGATCTCGCTCTCATCCAAGAGCAGGCCAGGCAAACTGTAGGTGTAAAAGAAGCTGCCATCATCTCCTGCGGGCTCGAGACCAGCCTTCGTAAAGTTCTCCGCAAGATAGGCTGCAGCCTTCTCGAGACCGGGGCTCGGCGAGTTCCGCCCAGCGAGCTCGTCACTGGCCAGAAAGTTCAGGATCTCGCGCACCCGACTTTCCTCGACCACTTGGCCAGGGAGGAATGGAGCGCAGATAAGGGCAGAGAGGAAGACGGTGAATCGCATCATGGCGTCGGGCTTCAGTCGCAGTTGATTTCAGTTTCCATGGTAACGATGCGTCGGCGGAGATCCTGCCCCGGAGACAGCTTGACCCCAGGAAAGATCAAACAGTCTTGGATGTTGACCGCTTTGTCTACTTCGACACCGTCCATCAAAACCGAACGCTTCACCTGACAGCCTTCCGCCAGCTTGACAGACTCACCGATCAGATTCTCGTGCCCATTGCGATCCAGAAAGTGCAAATTAAGATCGAGAAGGTCCTTCGGGTAGGACAGGTTCAAGTCAGCCATCACCACTTCGGCCGCTTCTACTCGATAGCCGTCGTCGATGAAGATCTGGATAGAATCTGTGATTTCGTACTCGTTGCGCATAGCTGTGCGCGGAGTACGCCGCACGGCATCAAAGAAAGCCTGATCGAAGAGATAGATGCCACATCCCTTCAAGTCAGTGCGCGGGTGACGAGGCTTCTCGATGACTCGAGTGACGCGCTTGTCCGCATCGGTAATGACCACGAAATTGCGCCGAATCGCCGCGGGATCGGACTCTCGCTTGACGGCGAGAACGCCGTCCGCAGCATCGCTGCCGGTAAACTGCTCGATCATTGAATCGAGGCGATCCGTCTCAAAGTAGATGTCGCCAAGCAGGAGGAAGAAGGGACGATCGACGAAGCGCTCCAAGCCCGAGACCGCATGGGCAATTCCCAGAGTCTCCTCTTGCACCACATACTCGATCTTCAAGCCGTAGCGGGAACCATCGCCAAGGGCATTTACGACCTCCTGTCCGAGGTGGCCGATAACGATGATCACATCGCGAATGCCTATCTTCGCCAAGATCTCCAGCTGGTGACTGATCAAAGGCTTGCCACCCAGCGGGAGAATCGGTTTCGGATAGTGCGCCGAGAATGGCTGCATCCGAGTCCCCTTGCCGGCGGCAAGGACCACTCCCATGAGATCAGCTGCTGTCATACCGGAGGCAGCTTACTCCGCTCAGTTGCTCGATGAACTGATGTTCTTGAAGACCGCCAATCGACGATTGGTGGTGCTGGCCACGATGAGATCCTGGAGGCCATTGCCGTTGAGGTCACGCAAGATCGCGGAGGATGCCCCGATGGCTCCCGGGAAGATCAGCGCCTGCTCGAAGCCACCATCGCCATCACCGAGGGCAACGCGGAAATCCGCGCTTCCGTTGGAGGTGAACAAGATGTCCAGATCTCCGTCCATGTTGAGATCTTCTGCGAGCAGTGCAGTTGGCCTGCGCCCAGCCTCTAACGCGAGAGAAAGGAATCCGCCAGTCTTCGAGGAGATCAAGACCTCCACAGTGTCGACCTCACCATTGCTGAGGACAAGATCGTCCCGGCCGTCACCGTTGAAGTCACCGGTCCTGATGAAGTTGGGGCCGCCGCCAACAGGCAGGAGCATCTCCACTTCTGGATCACCACTCGCATCCAGGTGAATGATCGAAACCTGCGAGACGTCACGGCTGGTCACCGCGACCTCGAGTTGCGCATCGCCATTGAAGTCGCCTGCGGCCAGACCCAGAGGCCCACTGCCGACACTGACACTGCGCGGCGCTGTGAAGACGAAGTCGGTACCAGCAGAGAGAAGAACCGATACGCGATCCTCGTTGATATAGGCAACGACAATGTCTACCAAATCGTCGTCGTTCAAGTCACGGCCGAGCATCTCGAATGCCCCCACTCCAGGGGCGAGGACAAGATTCGGATCCTCGGGAACGGTACGGAAGCTCAGGGCTGTCGCAGAAGATTCATTCGCGAGAATCTTGACGCCGCCGTCGATGGCCACCAGCAAGTCGGTCTTGCCATCCTTGTTGATGTCCGTGGGGACGATATTGCGCACATTTCGGCCCATGTTGATGGTCATGAGTGAACGCAGGCCGACATCCGTGGATTCCGCTTTTGGATCCGCGACCATGATCGCAACCGAGTCGGAGTCGAAACTGCTCACCGCCACGTGAATCGAACCATCACCGAAGAAGTCGGCGTTGGCCACGAACTCCGGATTGGCCAAAGGCGTGCGCTCGTAGAGTGCACCGGTCAGACCGTCATCATCTCCGAAGTAGATATTGAGGCGATCGGTCCCGGTTGAAGCGACGATCATGTCCGGACGACCGTCCTGATTGAGGTCCTCGCTCAGGGGCCGATAGGGACTGCCAGAAGCTCCGAACTGCCGCTGCTCGCCAAACCCCCCAGAGGCCTTGCCAGGGAAGAGAGCGACCGTGCTGCGACTTAGCACGGAAGTCACGACATCGTTGTAGCCGTCACCGGTAACGTCAGCGACGTGCAGGAGAGCAGGGCGACCATCCACCTGCAGGCTCTCCACGGTAACGAACTGGTTGGCTCCAGTGTGGACCTTGATGTCGATGGTCTGACCATCGAAGTTCGTGACCGCGATGTCATCCAGACCGTCTGAATCCAGATCACCCAAAGCGATGTCGATAGGGCTCAAGCCCACAGGAATGGGCACTGGACCACCATGGGTTCCGGCCGGATTTCCAAAGGCGTCCGCCAGACCGGGGAACATGATAATGCGGTCGTTGTCGATATCGCAGATCAGAACATCCGGGATCGCATCGTGGTTTGCGTCACCATAGGTCAAGCCAGAGGTCCGTGATCCATTGGGCATGAACAGAGGCTGCCCAGTGCCGAAGGTGCCATCACCAAGACCGGGGAAGAGAAGTACGTCACTTGCGGATAGGTGAGTAACCACCAGGTCCGGCTGATTGTCTCCCGTGCATTCACCGAGAATGACAGCGTCAGGCACAACACCGGTCGGAAACTGTGCAGTTACTTCAAAGCCACCCTGCCCGTCGTTGATCAGGACCGTGGCCTGGTCCGGATTAGCGCTGACCACCACGATGTCTGGTAGTGGGCTGCCTTCTGGCAGCAGAGAGTCGACGTTGTCGCAGCGCACGGCGATGCCCACACCACCGATCTTCAACGGCGTCGGGAGCGCAGGAGAGAAGGTGCCGCCGCCCTGCCCTATCAGGATCTGCAAGTTCCCGTCCACGTCCACCACCACGGCATCAGGGATACCATCGCCATCGAGGTCGGCAAAGCAGGCGTCAACCATCTGATCAAGGCCAACGGGCTGCTCGGTCCGCGTCTCGTACGCGACCAGATCCAGGATGCTGCTGCCACCTCCGCCGGAATGAGAGCTGCTATTACCCCTACAGGCGGCTAGTGCCGGGATGCAAAGAGCGAGGATGATGTGCTTGGTATTGACCATGGGAATATGGGCCGGAACAGGGGCTGGAGAAGGCTAGCCCTGGATTCCGAGTTGTCTGGGGAATTGGCCCTGCCTAGCGGCGGCCTGGGGCAAGGCGCAATGGCATCGCTAGTTCGAGAATCGATAGCCCGCAAATCCATGCGGGTCACAGAACCTGCTGCTATGTGGAAAGGTAGCTCTCGGCCCGCTTGACGTAGTGACCGGCCCGCCAACGCATGGCGACACGCTCCTCCTCGGTCACCTCGCGCCTCACCCGACCCGGAAGCCCCAATACCACCGAGCCTGGAGGAATCACAGCTCCCTCGGATACCAGCGCGCCAGCACCAATGATGCAGTACTCGCCGATCTTGGCACCACCGAGGATGGTGGAGTTCATTCCGATGAGTGAGTAATCGCCGATCTCCACGCCGTGGAGAACGACACCGTGCCCAACGGTGACCCCCCGACCCAGGACCTGCGGCGAGTCCACGTCCACATGCACAACCGTGTTGTCCTGGATATTGCTTTCGTCGCCGATTTCGATCCATGAATCATCCCCCCGGATGGTCACGCCAAACCAAATGCTCACGTCTCTACCCAGACGCACGTCGCCCATGACAGCTGCATTGTCAGCAATCATCGCTGGACCTACGCGACGCAATCGCCCCACCATGTCCGGATGCACTTCGAAGTTTCGTTCGCCGCCCATTGCTGCCTTGCTTGCCTTCTGACCTAGGAACTTGCGGTCCGTTACTCAATGAGAGAGGGAGAAACCCAGGCCATCAGCAGCGTGTGGCTGTTGTGCAGGATGTGCACGAGGATGGGCGCGGCCAAGCCCCCGCTCGACTGACGAAGATAACCGAAGCACAAGCCCATTCCGAACATTGGTAGGGCATAGAGGGGGCCGTGAAAGAGACCGAAGAGAAGTGCCACCAGGATCAGGCTGGTATGCCTTCCGACGAATCGAAGCAGGCCAGAAGTCAGGTACCCCCGGAACATGATCTCTTCTGCGACCGGACCCGCGATGCAGGCGGTAAAGGCTGCAAACCAAGGCAGGGGGCCATCCCATTCGCCGACGAAATACAGAAGGTGGGATTGGGACTCGAACTCCGTATCCAACCACTGCAGGAGGAGGGGATAGCCAAAGATAACCAGGGGATACCATAGGACGAGAAAGCCGCAGTAGAGACCGATCGTCCGCCACAGCCTGAAGTCCCCCAGCCAAGGCAATCCCATCGGCCAGAACAGGGCAACGAGCAGGACGAAGAGGCAACCGGGAATCTGGCAGACGATCAGTGGCCCAAGCTCGGCGGGCGACAAGTCTTGGCCGATGGGGATAGCGAAGAGTTCAACGCAGAGTGCCGGCAGGAGAAAGAACCCCATCGCCGCTAGCAGCCCCCCAGTGATTGGAGGAAGGTCCAGTCGAGGCGCTGCCGGTTTCTCGCTCAGATCATTCTCCTGCAATGGAGATCCGACCCTCGGTAGGCGAGGACGCTGAGGCATATAGGCGCTTGCCCATCCGCCCCGCCAGCCAGGCATTCCGTCCTGCTTCGCAAGCTGCCCGCATCGCCATGGCCATGCGCACTGGATCCTTGGCCTTGGCGATACCCGTATTGAGCAAGACCGCATCCGCGCCTAGCTCCATCGCCAGGGCCACATCTGAGGCGGTTCCAACCCCGGCATCCACGAGCACCGGAACCCTTGCCCGTTCGAGAATGATGCGAATGTTGTTTGGATTGAGGATTCCCTGACCCGACCCGATGGGTGCGCCCGCTGGCATGACCGCTGCGACTCCTATCTCCTCGAGTTGCCTGGCGACCACCGGATCATCACTGGTGTAACAGAGAACGGTGAATTCATCCTTCACCAGCGCTTCAGCCGCTTCGAGAGTTCCACGCGGATCCGGCAGCAGAGTGTCCGGATCCCCAAGCACCTCGAGCTTGACCAACTCGGACATGCCCGCCTCCCGTCCCAATCGCGCGGTACGAATCGCGTCCTCGGCGGTGAAGCAGCCAGCCGTATTTGGCAGCAGGGTGTATCGCTCCCGATCCAGGTAATCGAGCAAGGTCTTGCCCGCAGGAACACCGAGCTGCAATCGCCGCACAGCAACCGTCACACACTGGGTAGCCGAGGCCTCTAGGGCTTCGCGCATGAGTTCCAGGTCGTCGTACTTGCCCGTCCCCACGAAGAGACGGGAATTGAAACTGCGTCCGCCGATGACCAGAGGTCGATCTTCGCGCCTGGGCTCGCCTTCAGATGTGCTGCTCATGACTGCCTGGCCTAGGTTCAGCCACCGCCGACAAAGGTAACGATCTCGAGCTTGTCACCCTCGAGTAGCAGGGTCTCCGCATAGTCGCCCTTGGATACGATTTCCAAGTTTCGTTCTACAGCTACCTGCCGCTGATCGATCGCCAGTTCATCGAGCAGATCCGCCAGGCTTCGACTGGCCGCGATTTCTCGCAACTCGCCGTTCACCTGGATGCGCAGTCTCGCTTCTTCGCTGGTCATGGAGAATCAACCCTCTGGAGTAGTAGCACCTTCAGGTACTCGCTTTCAGGAAGATCAAGGCGAACCGGGTGGTCGACACCTGCAGACAGCCGCTCGCGGATCATCATACGGAAGGGAAGTTTCCTTGCCGCCTGTCGCAAGGTGTCCTCGAACATAGTCGCGCTCACATGATGGCTGCAAGAGCAGGTCAGGAGGAGACCATCTCGCGCCAGCAGGCGCATCGCCTGACGATTGAGGTCGCGATAGCCTCGCACGCCCCCCTGCACCTGCCGTCGATTCTTGGCAAAGGCCGGCGGATCGAGAACCACGAGATCGAAGAGGCTCTCGGACTTACGCATTTCGCGGAGGAGATCGAAGACGTTGGCTTGCTGCAATTGCAGGCCACTGAGAGCATTGCGTCGGGCAGCCTCCTCTGCACGGGAAAGGGCGTCCTGGGACTGATCCACCGCCAGAGCCGATTGCGCCCCGCCGGCAAGAACAGCGAGGGAGAAGGCGCCCTGATAGGAGAACAAGTCCAGAACCCGGCGCCCCTTCGCCAGCCTTCGCAGCAAGGCCCGGGCAGGTCGTTGATCCAGATAGAAACCGGTCTTGTGACCATGGAAGAGATCAATCTCGTGACGAATCCCGTCCTCGAGGATCTCAACCCGTTCGCAGCGACGACCATGCAAGAGTCGGCTCTGCTGACTCAGACCCTCAAGTTTGCGCACAGCGAGATCATTCCGAGCCAGAATCATGCGCGGCGAGAGCTCGGCATTGAGTGCCGATACGATCAGGTTGAGATGGACTTCGAGGGCTGCGGCGGTGATCTGCAGGATCAGGCAATCCGCGTAGCGGTCCACCACCAGTCCGGGCAGGCCATCCGAGTCCCCATGCACCAGGCGTAGAGCGCCCGCCTCAGCCTCCATCCCCTCTCGACGCTGCAGAGAAGCTGCGATCCGCCCATGCAGAAAGCTCTCGAGATCGGCTTCGCCAGCCCCGCTGCCGCCACAAAGCCGCAGCGCCAGCTTCGACCGCTCCGAAAAGAAGCCCAGGCCCAGGTCCTCGCCAGCTGCTCCCCGCACCCGCAGGAGAGCACCATGAGTGGCGGAATTATCCTGCAGGTCGTCTCCGTAGAACCAGATTCTACCCTTCGCGGCCAGCCTGCTGGCCTTGGCCGTGAGCTTGATCGGCGACATACCTGCGCCTCCTTCCTTGTCCTTGTGGGCTGGGACTAGTCGCTTATATCCAGGGGTGGCAACTGCTCACCCCCGTGAATGATGCGTTCGAAGTGAAGGTAGCCTGGCACCCCCCGAGCCTTGGTCTCGAAGCCAAAACCCGGGAAAAAATCCCTTCCTGCCTCATTGCCTTCCTCAACCACGGCCAACAGCTTCTTGATGCCGGTTTGGCGGGCTTCCTCGAGGATTTCGCTAATCATGAGTCGGCCCACCCCCAGCCTTCGGCAGCGGGGATCGACGATTAGGGTGATCTCGGCGCTGTGATCAGGGGCCAGATCCAGGCGATAGAAGCCCAAAACCTCGCCGCGAGGGCCACAGGCGGCCCGACACTTGATCATCGGATCAGCGGCCAGGCGACGGCCCCAGCTGGATGGAGCGATGCCCTCCGGGACGCCGAGGCCAGATGCGCGTAACCAAGCTCCGAGGAGATCTACATCCCCCTGTACGAAGCTGCGGAAACGGATGGAATCAAGGGTCTTGCGCATCACGGGGAGTTTACCCCGCGATCTGGCAGACGGTATCCCGAAAGCTTGACCGGGCTAGGGCCCGCGCTACCATCTGGCCGCCTGATCCTGGCACCGGTCGCGCGAGCGGGGCTTTCCCGCTCGTTTTTCGTTGGTGCTCAGGTGATCGTGATTTAGCGCATTCCGGGCCCTGCCGGCGTGGAACTCGCCACCTGTCTGCCTCTTCGGACGGGTGGTGATGCGTGACCGGTATTGCCTTTCCCAACCTAGAAGATGGCCTCCTCCGATATCCTCCGCTACATCGACTCCATCGCTCGCGAGAAGGAGATCGATTCCGAGCGTCTACTAACAGGCGTCGAGCAGGCGGTCGTACAAGCCGTAGCTAAGAAGTACGGCCTGGATGACCTCGTCTTGACACTCGATCGCCAATCAGGGGAATGGCAGTGCAACTATGAGATCGAACTCGAGAAGGAAGGACGCATCCTCGCACAGGCGGTGAAGCAAGCCATCATCGGCCAGGTTCGCGAAGCTGAACGCGACGTCCTCTACGACGAGTACGAGAAGAAGATCGGCGAGATCGTCAACGGCGTGGTGCAACGCTTTGAAGGTGACACGACCATCGTGAACCTCGGACGCAACACGGAAGGCATCATCCCGCGCGCCGAGAAGGTACGAGGCGAGATGTACAACATCGGCGATCGCATCCGCGCCATGGTGTACGAGGTCAAGAAGGTTGGCTCTCGCGTCAAAGTCATCCTGACCAGGGCGCATCGCGACCTGGTGCGCTGCCTCTTCGAACTAGAGGTGCCAGAGATCAGTGACGGCATCATCACGATCCGCAGAATCGAGCGCGAACCCGGTTACCGCACAAAACTGGCCGTCCACTCCGGCGATCCCAAGGTCGACTGCGTTGGCGCCTGCGTGGGAGTCCGCGGCACCCGTATCAAGTCGATCATCGACGAACTCAATGGGGAGCGCATCGACATCATCCGCTGGAACGAGGACCCGGAGACTCTCATCGTCAACGCCCTCAAGCCAGCCGAAATCTCCCACATCGAGCTGGATGACCCAGGACGCAAGGCTCTGGTTCTCGTGGATGAGGATCAGCTCTCCCTGGCCATTGGCCGCAAGGGGCAGAACGTTCGCCTGGCGAGCAAGATGACCGGCTGGGAAATTGACATCATGACTCGTAGCGAACTCGAGAAATCGATCGCCGACGAGGAGAAGGCTGAAGAGGGAAGTGGCGCAGAAGCTGCGCCTGCCGTCGAAGGCGAGGTTGCCGCGACAGCTGATCCCGCTGCAGCAGCTGACGCGACTGAAGCTCAGCCGAACACCGGAACAGAAACTGAACCTGTATCTCCCGAAGTTGTGACTCCCGATGCGGAGCCACAGAACGAAGAGCCGGCCGTCGAGTCCGCTTCGGTCCCGGAAGCTGCAATCGCTGAAAACCCCGAAGGCAACACCGAGCCTGATGCGGGTAAGAAAGAGGACTAGAAGGATTCTTCAGGAGAAGATTTGAGCAAAGTACGCGTCTACGAGCTGGCAAGACAGTACGGGGTCAAAGGCCCCGAACTTGCCAAGATGCTTAAGGAGCTCGGCTTCGAGAAGGTCAAGTCCCACATGGCGGTCCTCGACGACGCCACGGCCCTGCATGCCCGCGCAGTCATTGAAGCCCAGGGTCTGACTCCGCAGGATACAGGCACGGGCACCGGCAGCGGCAGCGACAAGACCGCTAGCAGCGACGACGGAATCCCCAAGAAGAAGAAGCTCTCGCCACTGGCTGAGGCCGATGACGCTGAGGAACTTCCCCAGAAGAAGGCGCTTCCGCCTCCGATCCCGCGCAAGGCCCAGAAAAAGGTTAGCGAGCCCGAGCCTGTCGAGGACATGCCGGCCAAGAAGGCCCTGCCCGAAGTCACCGAAGAGATCGCCGAGCCCGCCAAGAAAGTCGAGGCAGAAACAGTCGCAGCAGAACCCGCTGAAGTCAGGCCTGCTGAGCCAGAGCCGACGACAGCAAAACCAGTCGAAGTAGAAGCAGCAAGTGAGAGCGTCGAACCCGCTACACCCCCGGAAGTCATTACAGCTCCGAGCGAACCCAGCATGGAAGCAGTGACTTCGGACCCGGTCGGAGAAGTCTCCGAAACACTCGCGACTGCGCCCAAGACCACGGCCGACGCTCCAGCCCCCGAGGAGAAGAAGGTCGAGGAAGCTACCCCTGCCGCAGGCGAGACAGAAGCTGCAGTAGCCCCAGCCGCTGCAGAGGCTCCGGCCGCCGCAAAGGCTCCGGCTAGCTCGGCGCCAGCAGCTGAGGGCGGCCAGCCCCCAGTTGCCAAGGAGAAGACGATCAAACGCCTCCTCGTCCCTCAGGCCAGGGCACAGGTGGTCGGCAAGATCGACCTTCCGCAGGAAGCGATCAGCGACGCGCGTCGGCGCTCCGCTCCTGGCGCCACCACCGGCGGCAGGAATCCTGGCGGCGTGGACCGCAACCTCCGGCGAGCCGCCCTGAGAAACACACAAACTAGATCCGCAGGCGGTCGACAGCCAGGGCGGGCAGGCAGCCCTTTCCGACGCGGACCAGGTGGAGGCGGCAGAAGGACAGGACCTGGAGGCCGCACACGTGGTGGTCTCAAGGGCAGCTCCGGGGCACTGACCCCCACGGTCGATCCGGACAAGATCATCGAGATCGAACCCCCTACCTCGGTAAAGAAACTCTCCGAGGCCCTGGGCATCAAGGCAAACGATCTGATCGCTGCGCTCACCTTCAAACTCGGTGTAGTCGGCAAGAACATCAACTCCTTCCTAACCCCCGACGAAGTCGAGCTCGTCGCGCTCGAGGTCGGACGCAACATCAAGCTCGTCGAGCACAAGGAAGCGGAGGAAGAACTACTCCAGGACCTGGTCTCAGCAGCCAAGGACGTGGGCGCAATTCAACGCGCACCAGTGGTCACCTTCATGGGTCATGTCGATCACGGCAAGACCACCTTGCTCGACAAGATGCGCAGCAGCGATGTCGCCGTGGGCGAATCCGGCGGCATCACGCAGCACGTGGGTGCCTACAAAATCACCTGGAAGGACGGCTACCAGTTCGTGGTTCTTGATACGCCGGGCCACGAAGCCTTCACAGCAATGCGCGCGCGAGGTGCGCAGATCACCGACATAGTGATTCTGGTCGTCGCCGCCGACGACGGCGTCATGCCCCAAACCGAAGAGGCCGTGGCGCACGCCAAAGATGCGGGCGTCGAGATCATTGTCGCGATCAACAAGAGCGACAAGCCAGAGGCCAATCCCATGCAGGTTATGCAGCAGCTCTCTGTGAAGGGTCTGCAAGCCGAAGATTGGGGTGGCACGGTGCAGATGATCCCGGTCTCCGCCACCACGGGAACGGGACTCGACGACCTGGTTGAACGCATTCAGCTTCAATCCGAATTGCTCGAGTTGACCGCCAAGCCCGATGCTGCTGCAGTGGGCACGGTCCTCGAATCCAAGCAAACCCCAGAGCAAGGCGTCGTGGTCAACGTGCTCGTCACCGACGGCACTCTCCGAGTTCGCGACCAAGTTCTCTGCGGTGAGAGCCTCTCCCGCGTGCGTGGCATCATCGATGATCACGGCAAGCAGATTCAGGAAGCAGGACCCTCAACGCCAGTTGGCCTCCTCGGACTGACCAGTCTCCCCTCTCCTGGGGACAAACTGCTGGTAGTCAACGACAAGCGCAAGGCAAAGGAAGTTGTCGAGGATCGACAGAGACAGTCTCGAGCGATCTCCCTCGCGGAACGTTCCAAGGTGACTCTTGAGAACCTGTCCGCAACCCTCGCCGCGAACAAGGCGGACGAGGTCAAGATCATCCTCAAGGCGGACGTGATGGGTTCCCTCGAACCCATCAAGGAAAGCATCAAGAAGCTGGAGACTGATGAGGTGAAGGTCAACTTCATCCACACCGCTCTCGGCGGCATCACCGAAGCCGATGTCTCCTTCGCCGAAGCCAGCGGCGCCTTGATCATCGGCTTCAACACCGTTGCCGACCAGCCTGCCCGAATTGCCGCTGACCGCGCCGGTGTGGACATACGCTACTACGACGTGATCTACAGCATCCTGGACGACATGAAGCTCGCCCTCGAGGGTCTACTCAAGCCCGAGGAAGTCGAAGAGGCCATGGGCACGGTGGAGGTCCGAGCAATCTTCAAGTCGAGCAAGTTCGGCAACATCTCGGGCTGCTATGTCACGGACGGCATGGTCAAGCGCAATGCCAAGGTACGGCTTTCGCGCGACGGCAAGGTCGTCTACACCGGCACAGTGGCCAGCTTGCGTCGTGAAAAGGACGATGCCAAGGAGGTCAAGACCGGATTCGAGTGTGGTCTTACTCTCAAGGACTTCAATGATGTCAAAGTCGGTGACGTCCTGAATTGCTTCGCAGTCAAACTCGTCAAGCGCACGCTCGCCTGAGGGCTGAGCCCTCATGTTGCATATCGGCGTATTACAGTTTCATCTGGCCATACCGTACGCGGCCTCCCTCAAGGACAAGCGCAGCGTGGTGAAGGGCCTGAAAGACAGGATCCGGAGGCACTACAATGTCTCCATCGCCGAAGTCGACGATCTCGACATCTGGAACCTCGCCACCCTCGGAGCCGTCATGGCTGGCTCGGATGTGGCCTATATCAACTCTGCCATGGACAAGCTGATCGACACTCTCGAAGGGCTCCGCGATGCGACTCTCGAGGATCATCAGCTCGAAATCATCTGCCCACCGTCATGAACGAACGCCGCGTTGCTCGCATCCAATCCCTGATCAAGGCCCGCGTTGCGAAGGCCCTCGATCAAGAATTGGCAGACCCTCGCTGCGGAATGATCACCGTGACTCGGGTCGAGGTCGATCGAGAGCTGGATAGCTGCGTGATCTACTGGAGCATCCTGGGTGGCGAGAACGAACGCCGACTCAACGAGACTATGCTGGAGCATGCCGCTCCCTATATTCGCCGCGAGATCGCCGCAACCCTCAATACTCGCACCGTCCCCAAGGTGAAGTTCGCATTCGACCAGGGAGTCGCCGGGGCGATCCACATGGAGAGCATCCTCAGCGAGTTGCGAGAAGAGCGGGAAAAGAGCCCCGATGCGGACCCGGAGTCCGCGCAAGACGAGGGTATCTAGCCCCTCCCCCTACCAGCAGAGACTTGCTGGGAGCATCCGCCGACACCATCCGTTGGGGCGACAATTCTCGAAGGATCGAGAAAGCAAGCACTTAGCACGAGGAGGCATGATGAGGCATTTCCTGGCCGCCAGCACGGCGGCGCTTTTGTTGATTAACTCGGCCCCGGCCCAGGACGAATCCGGCACGACCAATGACCTGGTCGAAGCCTGCGCAAAAATGCAGAAGCTGGCTGGAGTTGAGTTCGCCAGCATCGAGATTCAAACCAACAGCATCACCCGACAAGTCGGAGGACAAGACATCGAGGTTGATGGCAATTGGTCAGCAGGAATCCTGCAGGCGAGCCTCAATCTCGGTGAAGATCAGGTGCTGATGAGTGGCGGCAGGATGCTCGCCAAGAAGGAGGAGGGTGCTTGGCGGCTCAGGCGCGATTCTCTCGTCAACGGCGAAGCCCTACCTTTTGTCTTCGACCCCAAGCTCTTCTTCGATCTCCTCGGCAACATCCCGAGCGATAGCCTGGCAATCAAGCACACCGAGAAGGGCAGCTATCGCGGCAAGGAAGTCAGCATCCTCAGTATCGAACTAAGCGGCGAGGATGCCGTGGACTTCGCCTTTGGCGGCGCTCTTCCCAAGATCTCCGCTGGAGTCAGCGGAATGATGATGATGCGCATGGGTGGCGGGTCGGCTCCAGCCCCAGAGATCACCATCGACCTGGCACTCTATGTCGATGAAGAAACCAATCTGGTTCATCGCGTCAAAGCCAAGGCCTACAAGGAGAACCCCTTCGGTGGGAGTGTCCAGCTCCGAGTCAACGGTGGCGGCGGAGCTGCCGATCCCGAGCCGGCAGAAGAGATCGAAGAAGTGGATGCGGATGGCAACCCGATCTACGTGAAGGGTCTTCGCCAGCGCAAAGCAGGGGATGACTTGTCCGTCATGGAATTCGATGTCCGCCTGAGCTCACACGGCAAGAGCTTCGCCCCGGATCTTGATGACGAAGGCAAGAGGCTCCTGCAGGGCAAGTAGGTCGCCTAGACCCGGCAGACCTGAAGCTCGAGCCCTAGGACAGAACAATGCCGGCTTCTTCGGCTTTCTCGAAGCTGCCGATGATCGCGTGACTCTGCGCTCCAGAGTCGCGCAGTCGTCGGCTCGCCTCCTCGGCGAGTGACTCAGGAACTGCCACCAACAAGCCGCCAGAGGTCTCCGCGTCGAAGAGAAGGGCTGCCAGGACATCATCCACCTGACTATCGACTTTGATCCACTTGTCCAAGGCGGCTCGGTTCCGCCCACTGGCGCCGCTCGCGAGACCATTGGCGACCAGCTCGAGGGCGCTTGCGAAGATCGGCACCTGCTCCGCCTGAATCGCCAGGCGAAGTTCAGCGCCGCGGGCCATCTCCAAGGCATGGCCAAGAAGGCCGAAGCCGGTGACATCGGTCACAGCATGGACTTCGAGGTCCATCAGAGCATCGGCGGCCAAGCTGTTGAGGCTGCCCATCTGCTCCATCGCCTGTAGAGCCAAATCCTCACCGATCTTCTGCCGCTTGATTGCCGTTGCTACAGCCCCCATTCCCGTTGGCTTGCTCAGCAGCAGCACATCGCCTTCCTGAGCACCTGAGTTTCTCCAGAATCGTTCCGGGTGCACCTCACCGGTGACGGCAAGCCCGTACTTGATCTCAGTGTCACTGACCGAATGCCCGCCGCAAAGAACTGCGCCCGCCTCTCGGATGCGATCCATGCCTCCCGCCATGATCTCGCCAAGAATCTCAGGATCGAGTTCGAGCGGCCAACCGACGATGTTCAAGGCCGTCAAAGCCTTGCCCCCCATCGCATAGATATCCGAAAGTGCATTCGCGGCTGCAATGCGACCGTACCAACGTGGATCATCGACCACAGGGGGAAAGAAGTCAGTGCTCAGCACCAAAGCTCGCTCTGAGTCGAGACGGAATATCCCTGCGTCCTCAAAGCCGGCGCTGCCCGCCAGCAAGGAGGGGTGATCGATCGGACCCAATCTTGCGAGAACCTTCCCGAGGCTCTCAGGTGGCAGCTTCGCTGCTCAACCGGCGCAAGACGCGTAATCCGTCAGTCTTTTTCCGTTCGGTAGAGAAGTCATTTCTCGCTCTATGTCGACAGTCTTGCCGTGATCAAATCGGAGAGTTCCGCCTGATCTTCATCCATCAAAGTGCGCATGTCCAACAGCACATTGCCATCAGCTATGCGAGAGAAGATGCCAACCTCGCTTCCCCCTCGCAGGCGGCGTGCCAGGTCTTCGCCACCCTGGAAAGCCACTGCGAAGGAAGCCAAGGGTCTGGCCGGATTGGCCCCACTCCCAACGAAGGACTCGCTGGCTACGACCCGACAATCCGACCTGCCCAGCTCTTCGACCAAGGCACGAGCCGCCTGTTCGAGCTGAGCTAGTGGACGAACAATTGCACGCAGACAGGGGATCTCCTGCAGCGGGTCCGAGTTGTGGTAGATCTGTAGAGTCGCTTCCAAAGCGGCCAAGGTCAACTTGTCGCAACGGAAGGCGCGATAGAGTGGATGCGCCCGCACGCGGGCCACCAATTCTCGATCACCGAGCAAGATTCCGCACTGCGGCCCGCCGAGCAGCTTGTCGCCGGAAAAGCTCAGCAAAGGCACCCCTGTCTGCAGACTCTCGGGAACCGTCGCCTCGTCCTCGAGACCTGGGAGCGGTTCTTTGATCATTAGTCCGGAACCCAGGTCCTCGAAGACCAACACCTTCTGATCTGCACCCAATGCCGCCAAGGCCTTGAGCTCGACAGCCTTGCTGAAGCCCTCGATACGAAAGTTACTCGGGTGGATCTTGAGCAACATCCCTGTGTTCTCGTTGATGGCTCGCTGAAAATCACGGAGATGAGTGCGATTGGTAGTCCCAACCTCCACCATCTGACACCCCGCCTGCTCCATCACATCGGGCATCCGAAACCCGCCGCCGATTTCTACCAACTCGCCGCGAGAAACGATCACCTCCCGACCCTCCGTGAGAGCCCGCAGGACGAGGTTGACCATGGCGGCGTTATTGTTAATCACCAAGGCAGCGCCGGCACCAGAGAGCGAACAGAACAAGTCCTGAATGCGCTCTTCGCGTTGGTTGCGCAGGCCACTGTCCGGGTCAAGCTCGACGATTGAGTAGCCGCCCGCGTCGAAGGCCGCCTGTCTGGCAGCCAGGGCGAGAGGCGCACGACCCAGGCCTGTATGCAAGACGATGCCCGTGCCGTTGATCACCCGGCGATGATGCAGCCTGCCTGCGGACTCGCATCGGCTACGAACCTGCTGTTCAGGTTTCTTGCTGGCGAACAGACCTTCGATTTCTTCTGCCCCCATTTCGTCTGACAACACGGCGCGTCGAATCGATTCCAAATAGGCACGCGATTCTCTGATCGCTGCTGCCTTGGGAAGGGCGCTCAGCCCTTCGCGACGCAAGAGAGAATCTACTGATGGGATACGCCGGAGGGCGTCGCTCAGCTCGGGATTGGTCCTGTCCATCGTCCTGGTCGCTGCTACCATACCCGCGATGACCCAAGAGTGCTCGCCGACATCGGTGCCGGAACCCGATCCGCGCGAGCGTGCCATCGCCCACACCGTGGGTCAGCCAGATCTGATGGCCCGTATCCTACTCGCCAGGGGCTTTGAGGATCCGCAGAAGATTCGCGCTCACCTGGCTCCGAGCCTACGTAGCTTGCACGATCCCTTCTCCTTCGCGCAGATGGAAAAGGCTGTCGATCGAATCCGGAAGGCCATCAGCGATAACGAGCGGATCCTGATCCACGGCGACTACGACGTCGATGGCATTACAGGAACGGTCCTTCTCCTGAAGCTCTTCGCCCTCATCGGAGCGGATGCCAAGCCCTTCATTCCAACACGTCGCGATGGCTACTCCTTTACCGAGGCTTCCGTCCGGGCCGTCAAGGAGGGGAATTTCACCGTCTGCATCTCGGTAGACAACGGTACCAATGCCTGCCGGCACATCGACCAGATCCAGGCGCTCGGTTGCGATGTCATCGTCACCGATCATCACGGCACCACCGACAATGTCGCCGCGGCCTTCGCCGTTCTCAATCCACGGCTGCATGATGCGGGTTACCCCGATCGCGAACTCGCCGGCGTTGGGGTCGCCTTCCGCCTGGCATCGGCTATCGCCAAGTCGTTCTCACAGACTCGCAGTATCAGTGCCGAGTTTCGTGAGTTCCTCCTCGACTGCATGGCTCTCGTTGCCCTGGGCACAGTCGCAGATGTTGCCCCATTGCGAGGCGAGAATCGGATCATGACCTTTCATGGCCTGAGAGCGCTTGCCGCAAGTCGCAATCCCGGGATCCGCGCCTTGCTCGATAGCGCTGGACTCTCCAACCGCTCGCCCGATGCGGAGGACATCGCCTTCAGAATTGCTCCCCTGATCAATGCCGCAGGGCGCATGGGCTCAGCTCTCGAAGCGGTAACCCTGCTCACAGCAGATGGCTATAGCGAAGCGCAGGAGGCGGCCAAGGCACTCGAAAAGCACAATCGCAACCGCCGTCAGGTCGAGAAGGAGCTCCTCGAGCTGGCTCGGGCGCAGGCAACTGGTTCAGAGGACTCCGTCCTTGTCCTTTCGGGGGACGGTTGGCACTCGGGAGTGATGGGCATTGTCGCCGCCCGGCTAGCAGAGACCATGCACAAGCCAACCCTGTTGATCAGCTTTGATGGCGACCTGGGTCGCGGCAGCGGGCGAACACCAGCGGGATTCCATCTCCGTGAAGCTTTGCATGCCTGCAAAGAACATCTTGTTCAGTACGGCGGCCATGCTGCAGCAGCTGGCCTGGAGATCGAAAAGCCGAAGCTCGAAGCCTTCAAGCAGAAGATCAATCAGGTAGCAGACGAGATGAACCGGTCGCGGCCGACAATCCCAATCGATGGTCACGCTGGGTTCTCAGAATTCGAGCCCCACCTACTTAGGAAGCTCGACCAGCTCGGGCCCTTTGGCGCCGGCAATCCACGCCCGACCTTTGCGAGCAGGGGAGTCAAGCTCGTCGGCCTGCCACACGTCGACAGCCGTGGTCGGGATCTTCGAATCCGAGTGGCCCAGGACGGCATCGTGATACCAGCCCGTTTGCGCAACGGTGCCGCACACTTCGAAACCGTCCGAGAATTGAATTCCGAGGTGGAGATCATCTACACGCCGCGTGTGAGTCGCAGAGGTGAAGATGGCCCCATCGAGATCTATATTCTCCAGCTTCGTCAGCCCAGAGAGGCGCGAGACCTGGACCAAGAGTCACTGGCAGAGGACCTGATCCTACCTTGACCGAATCAGCCACAGCGAAGAAGGGTCTGCATAGACGCCTCTATGATTGGGTTCTGCATTGGGCCTACACCCCCTATGCGATCCCCGCTCTGATCCTGATCTCCTTCGCAGAAAGCAGCTTCTTTCCCATACCTCCCGACATCCTGCTGATCCCACTCTGCCTCGGCGAGCCCAAGAAGGCCTTCCGTTTCGCCTTCTACTGTTCAGTGGCATCCGTGCTCGGCGGGTTACTCGGCTATGGACTGGGGTACTTCATCTGGGAAGCCGGGCTTGATCAGTTCTGCTACAGCTACATTCCGGGGTTCACGGAAGAGGCTTTCGCCAAGATCAGCAACTGGTACGGCGAATACAGCTTCTGGATCGTCTTCACTGCGGGCTTCAGTCCGCTCCCCTACAAGATCTTCACCATCGCTGCGGGCGTTTGCCACGAAGATGTGAGTCTCGTCATGTTCTTGCTGGCCTCGGTAGTCAGCAGATCAGCTCGCTTCTATCTGGAAGCAGCCCTTCTCCGCCGCTTCGGAGAGCCGGTCAAGGAGTTCATCGAAAAGAGACTCGGGCTCATGGCTCTTCTCTTCTGCATCCTCCTAGTCGGCGGCTTCTATGTGCTGAAGTTCGTCCTATGAAGGGCCGCGCAACAGGATCGCCATGACCAGCCTGTATTTGATCGATGGCACTGCTCTCGCCTATCGGTCCTACTTTGCCTTCGCGACCTCTTCTCGCGGAGGATTGTCGCGCAGTGATGGACACCCCACCGCGGCGACCTTCGGCTTCACGATTACTCTGCGCTCACTCCTGGAGCGAGAGCGGCCGGATTATTGTGCAGTGGCCTTCGATGGACCAAGGGAGAAGCTGGAGAGAACGCAGCTCTATCCGGAGTACAAGTCGACCAGAGAGAAAGCCCCTGAGGAGATGATCGCCCAACTGGACGACATCGAAAAGGTCGTCCGCGCACATGACTTGCCGATCATCAGCAGTCCCGGGCACGAGGCTGACGACGTCATTGGCGCTCTCGCTGTGCAGGGTCGCGAGGCCGGCATGGATGTCTTCATAGTTACCGGTGATAAGGACTTCATGCAGCTCGTAGACGACAAGATCAAACTCTGGAGTCTACGTTCCAGCACGCGTAGTCCAGAAATCATCGGCACCGCAGAGGTCCGTGAGAAGTTCGGCGTCGAACCGACCCAGATGATCGACCTGCTCGCTCTGATGGGCGACAGCTCGGACAACGTCCCGGGCGTTCCTAGGGTGGGACAGAAGACGGCGTCCACACTCCTGAACACATTCGGGACCTTGGACGCGGTCTTGGATCGTTGTGAAGAGGTCAAGCAACCATCCATTCGCAAGGCCCTCGCCGAAAACAGGGAGCTCGCCATGCTCTCTCGTGATCTGGTCACAATTCAAACCGGCATTCCTCTGAGCATGAATGCCACCGATCTCGAGGCGCCCAAGCCGAATCTCGAGACGATCCGCGAGTTCTTCGCCGAGATGGAATTCGACTCCCTGGCCAAGGAACTACCCCAACAGAACGCTCCATCCCTCGACCAGGACTATCGAATCATCCGTGATGCCAAGCAATTGTCGGAGCTGCTGGCCGAACTGGTGGCGAGCAAGAGCTTCGCAGTCGACACCGAGACCACCAGTCTGGATCCTCTACAGGCGGAGATCGTCGGCGTGTCCTTCTGCATGCAAGCAGGAACCGCCTACTACATCCCTTTCAATGCGGACCCACCGGTTCTCGCCGACGGAAGACTAGCCCTGGTCGACGCAATCAAACCCATTCTCGAGGATCCAGAACTGAAGAAGACAGGTCAGAACATCAAGTACGACCTGCATGTCTTCTCTCAGGCCGGCATCGATGTTCAGGGTGTCGACTTCGACACGATGCTCGCCTCTTACTGCCTCGCTGCGGGAGTGCATACTCACAACCTGGACGCACTCTCTCTACGTCACTTTGGCTACAAGAAGATTCCTACCAAGGAGCTTCTTGGCACGGGTAAAAAGCAGATCACCTTCGATCAGGTCGATATCGACTTGGCTGGACGCTACGCGGCAGAAGACGCCGACTTCACCTGGAGGCTACGTGAGGCCCTCGAAGGCGATCTCGAAGATCAGAGCTACGGGCGGGTCTTCCGTGAGATCGAGATCCCACTCATCAATGTTCTCAAAGCCATGGAGGCTGAGGGCATCGCCATCGATTCAGGACATCTGGACAAGCTCTCCGTCGAATTGGCGAAGCGAATTCAGGACATCGAGGAGCGGATCTATCAGCGCGCCGACGAGCCCTTCAATCTTAATTCTCCGGCACAGATTGGCAAAGTGCTCTTCGAGAAGCTGGAAGTGCACCTCGCTGCAAACATCAAGCGGCCTGCGAAAACCAAGACCGGACAGTTCAAGACCGATGCAGCGGTGCTCGAAAAGCTTGCTGCGCACCACGAAGTACCGAAGCTGATTCTCGACTATCGCCAGCTGAGCAAGCTCAAGAGCACCTATGTGGACAGTCTGCCGACCATGGTCAATCCGAAGACCGGTCGGATCCATAGCTCCTTCAACCAGGCCGTCGCAGCAACCGGACGACTATCCTCTGACCGCCCCAACCTCCAGAACATCCCAATCCGGAGCGTCGAGGGTCGGGAGGTGCGCCGCGCATTCGTATCCAGGGGCAAGGGTTGGCAACTTCTCTCAGCCGACTACAGCCAAATCGAAATGCGCATCCTGGCCCACATGTCCGGTGATTCGGCCCTGATCGACGCCTTTCGGAAGCGCGAGGATATTCACACACGAACAGCGGCTCTGGTGCATGGCATCATGCCGGCCATGGTCGATGACGGGCTGCGAAGCCAGGCAAAGGTCATCAACTACGGCCTCGTATATGGCATGGGCGCAAGCCGTTTAGCCAACGAAACCGGCATGAAGACTGCTGAGGCCAAGAAGTTTATCGAGGCCTACTTCAAGGCCTTGCCATCCGTGAAGGGCTACTTGGATCGTACCTTGGAGGAGGCCCGTGAGAACGGAGCGGTCTACACCATGTTCGGTCGACGACGCCTCCTTCCAGACATCAAGGCCAAGAGTCCGATGATGCGGATCGCCTCCGAGAACATGGCTGTCAATACGCCGATTCAGGGGACCGCTGCCGACATCATCAAGCTCGCCATGCTGCGCATGCACGAGGAGCTAGCGAAGAACCAACTGCGTTCGAAGCTACTCCTGCAGGTGCATGACGAATTGGTCCTCGACGTTCCCGACGAAGAGCTCGAGCTCGCTACCACACTTTTGCGAGATTGCATGGAAAACGCCACAGAACTCGATGTGCCTCTCGAAGTCGCCATCGGGCACGGGCGATCTTGGCTAGACGCCCACTGAGCAGTCCATTCTGTAGCTGGGGAGCATCATAGAATCGCCCTTGCTAGCGGCCAATGCTCCCGGGGCTTCTGAGGCCCTCCAGTTCCCATACAATCGAGGCTCCCCCAAGACAGTCTAGGAGCCCCCAGTATGAAGCCCGCTTTCAAGCTAGCCCTGATCCCTCTTCTCTCCCTCGCATTCGGCCAGAGCCTGAAGGCCGACGAATTCCACTTTGGCAGCGCCGATGCTGCATCCAAGATGGCCGAAGGCAGCAATGCCGACATGATTCGCGGAGTCCTTCAGCGTCGCGAAGGCAACATGCTTGTGATCCGCATCGTCGGCGGTGAAATCATGGTCCCCCGATCGAGCGTCTACAAGATCGTGAATGATGATCTCAGCGTGGCCGACATCGTCGACTATGAGATGGCCTCCGCGCAGCAATTGGCGGAAGCCAATCAGGCCAGGCTCGAGCAACAGGCCGATGAGGCCGCCGAGCGACTGGGCCGCATCCGCGATGCGCGAGCACGTGAGGCTGAACTTGATTCCGCCCGGACCATCAACGTCGAAGAAATGGAGTTCTCTGCTCCTTCCAGCTTCGACCCCATCATCGGCATCGACACCGGCTCCGAAGGCGACTTCGCAGCCTCTCTTGCCATGCAGAAGGAGCTCGGCGGATACCTCCGCAGGCACATTCAGCGGAGCATGCGCAGCCTGCGCCGCTGGTATCGCTGAGTTCTCGCCATAGCGAGAGAATCAGTACACAGGAAGGTCTCGCCTCCGACGACGGGAGCGAGACCTTCTTGGTTTGAAGAGACTCTAGTAGATCTTCTTCTCGCCAGTAGCTGCGGTGAGCGATCCCTTGAACATGGACAGATCAACGTCTTCCGTGGTCAGGAACCAGTTGAGGCCATAACCGATGGACGCCAGGGCCATTCCCAGGCCAAGCGGCGACTCAGCGCGGACCTGGATGCCACTGTCATCGGCCGTCAAGCTGATGACCAGATCACTGAGAATCTCCCGTAGTTCATCGGCATCGGGCAGGATCTCTGGCGGCAACTGAATCTCATCTTGCCGCTCGAGGAAGCCCTCGAGCATGGGAAGCAGGATGCCCCAAATCTGGCTGATGTTGTCACCGACGCGAACAGTGGCCAGCTTGGTCGCACCCTTGGCTTCCCCGAGGGTTGCCATGAAGGACTCACTGCTGGTCAAGTTTCGGCGATTCTGTTCGCCACGACCAATGGCGGCTTTCAGGGCGCGAACGTCACTGCCGATCACCACCATGCCATCATGGGTGAGCATGGCGGGTGAGACCTGTCCAAGCGCTGTCGGGATCGAGCAGTAGTAGATCTCGCCGTCTCGGAATCTGGCGGTTTTGATCTCCATGCCCTGCTGCTCGACCATCCCGAGGATCATCTTCATCGCCGTCTCGGGACGCCCAGAATCGATAAAGACCAGCCCCTGGGGGATCATCCCCTGGGCACCGATCATCGGCATGGCGATCGTGATTTCCGGACCGAAGAGGGCCAGGGCCTGGTGGATCTCTTCGAGTTCATGGCTGCTACCTTTGACAGTTGCCATGATTTCCTGCTGCATGCCGGCCGGCAGTGTCTCAATCAGGCGATGGACCGCGTCGATCATGCCCTTCGGATCGACTCCGGAGGTGGCATAGAACATGGTGTCCTTCGGACACATGGCCGCGGCGCGATGGGACGCAGGTGCCAGCAAGCTGCGAATCAAGCCGGTTTCCGGTCCACGGACACCAAAGTGCAAGACCTCCTTCGAGCGGCTGTCACCGGCACCGATTGCCAGGTAGATGCCATCGACATCTCGACATCCCAGAGCATCTGTGACCGCATCGACCTCGTAGGGTAGGAACATCTCGATCCACCCGGACAGAAGGCCCGTGTTGAGGTAAACGGAGAGCAACTCGTCCTCGCCCAGTCGCGAACGGGCGTGGGCCAGGCCTACATCGTCCACCAGACTCGCGATCTCACCTTGGGCGGTGCGAACACAATCCCTCGCGTAGCCGGCGCTGTTGCTGAAGATCAGATAGCGATCGGTCAGCCCCATGGCGATGGTCCCATCCTGCCCCTTCGGCATGAAGAGGTGCAATTCCGTGCCACTGAGGTCTTCGGTCTCGTAGTCGATAAACTCGCCCGCGGCCTGGAGGATGCCACCGACTGCCATTTGCATGACCTGCGCGCCAGCCTCGTGATCCGCACTGACGTCCAAGACCAAGGCCATGGATGGAAGGATCTCGCCATTGAAGAAGGTCACTCGACTCAAGCCCAGCGCCATGGGCCCGTGCAGCAGGCGCGCCAAAGTTGCGCGATCCATCCCTGCCTGCGCCAGCTGCTGATCCATTTGCTGAATCGCCCTCTCGATTTCCATGACTGCCTGGGCAGCTTGCTGGCTCGCATCCGGCGGCAGCATCTCTGGATCGAACTCGGGGAGCAGCCTTTCGATGAGCTTGATGAGGCCGAGCTCCCCGCCCTTGTCCTCGCAAGCACCGAGTCCAGCGAAGTGAACACTCGCGTAAGTGGTCGCTGGCAAGGCGGTCTCCGCCCGAACGGCTTCGACTTTTAGAGCCTGGCTCGTCGGTAGAACGAGACACATGGCGAGGGCTGTGGCGGGCGCGAGGTTCATCTGAACTCCTGAATGATCGATGGCTGGTTGGGGCCGGGCTGCGGGGTCGGACCCGGAGTACTCTGGAATCTCTGTGTAGCCCCCAGGGTAGGAATCCTGTCGACGCCCAGACACCAGAATAGGGCTACCTGGCCTTATCGGCAGCCCCCGGAGGGTGCCTAGTCCCAGGCCTGAACTTCCATCTCCAGCTGAGCCTCAAAGCGGTCTGCCACACGCGAACGCACCTCATCTGCCAAGGCCAGGAAGTCGGCGTAGGTACCCTTGCCTTCGTTCACAAAGTAATTGGCATGCCGCGCGCTCACCCGAATATCACCTCGCCGCATCAGTTTGCAGCCTGAGGCTTCGATCATGCGCCCGGCAGAATCACCTGTGGGATTCTTGAACACACAACCCACTGACCGCTGCGTGACAGGTTGAGTCGCATTACGCCGGCGCAGGTAGGACTCGAATCTCTCGAAGATGGCCTCCGGCGTATCCTCGCGAAGTTCGAAGGTGGCATGCACCACGATCATGTCGCCAAGACCGCCGTCGCGGTATCGGGCTGCAAAGCTCTCCCGACCGAGAACCCGGATCTCACCCTCGCGATCTACCACAGTCAGGGACACGAGATGATCGAAAGTCTCCCCCTCCCTGGTTCCAGCATTCATCTTGACAGCCCCACCAACCACCGCCGGCACTCCGCTCAGACTCTCCAAGCCAGCCAGTCCAAGACTACGGGCACCGCTGAGCAAGCTTGGCAGAGTAACTCCCGCACCGGCGGAGAGACGATCCCCGTCCCGGACCACGCGATTCAGAGAGTTGAGGTGCATGACCACAGCATCAACGCCCTTGTCAGGAACGATGATGTTGCTTCCGCCGCCGAGGATTCTCAGCTCCAGGTCCAAGTCTCGGCAGGCGCGGACCACAGTCGCTACATCGCGCTCTGAGTATGGCTCCACGAAGAAGGTAGCCGGGCCCCCGATCCGAATATGCGTGTGTGGAGCCAGGGGAACCATGCTGCGCAAGCTCCCGCGCATGTCCTGCAAACATGCTCGCAATTCATTCTGCTTGGCGTCAGTCACAGCTCGTACTCAGATCGCGGCGACAAGATCGTCGACGACAAGATCAATATCGCCAGCACCAAGGATCAGCAACAAGTCTTCATCGCCACGCTCCTCGAGGATTCTGCGTGGAAGGACTTCGACTTCGCCACCACAGTCCGCCGGAGTTCCAAGTTCGCGGATGCCCGCAACCAGATCGGCCGCGGAAACCGAGTTTCGAATCTGAGCCGATTCTCGTGCACCGTAGATCTCCGCAACCAGGCAATAGTCCGCCAAGGCGAGAGTCTCAGCAAACTCTTCGAGGAGGTGCTTGGTCCGCTGATGCTGATGCGGCTGGAAAGCCACAAGCAGGCGGCGACCAGGGAATCGCCGGCGTGCAGCGCGAATGACGGCCCTGATTTCACCCGGGTGATGGGCGTAGTCATTGACCAGGCATCCCCCGCGATCCCCCGTATGCAACTCGAAGCGACGACGAACGCCGGCGAAGTTGCTGAGGCCCTCACAAGCTCCGGCCGGCTCCGCACCGACGAGGAGTGCCAGGCCCAGCGCCACCAGAGCGTTCTGAACTTGGAAGCGCCCGGGCAAATTCAGATCAATGCGCGGCAGACGACGGCCCTCGATCAGTGGAACGAAGGAATAGCAGCCAAGCTCGTCGCGAATCTCCAAAGCCCTAATATCGGCGAAGAGGCCAGAGCCCACTCGCTGCACCTGTACATCACGACAAACTGTGTCAACCACGGTCGCTGGCACCGACTCTTCAACCAACACAGTCCCACCAGGACGAACCCGGGCGACATAGGCAGCAAAGGCGTCGATGAGATCATCCGCCGACGGGTAACAGTCGAAGTGATCGTGATCCAGGTTCAGGACCGCAGCACCGAAGGGGCTGAGTTCATGGAAGGAACGATTGAACTCACAAGCCTCGACGACGAAAACATCATCACGGCCGCCATGGCCGTTGCCACCAAGCTCGGGAACCTCGCCGCCAATAAGGTGCGAAGGATCCAACCCGGCTCCCCGCAGTGCAGCCACGGTCAGGGCTGTGGTAGTTGTCTTGCCGTGTGTGCCGGCAATGGCGAGAGTCTCTTTGCCCTCGGACAGACGCCCGACAGACTCGGCGTACAGCAGAGATGTGAAGCCTCGCCTTTCGCACTCTCGCACTTCCGGGTCGGTCGGCGGTACCGCAGCACTACGAATCACGTAGCCGTTCTCACCGTGGAGGCGTTCGACTTGATGACCAGTCCAAACCTTGATCCCCTGCTCGAGCAGAGTGCTCACTACGGAATTCCCGACCTTATCGCTACCGCTGACATCTGCTCCGATACCCTTCAGGAGACGCGCAAGGGCGGACATTCCAGCACCTCCGATTCCCACCAGGTGCACTCGCTGGCTGCCGATCCTCAATTGAGCGACCCCACCTCGCGCAGGTCGGCGAGAATGGTGCGGCAGGCATCGCCTGTGCCCAAGGCCTCTGCCGCTTCTCCCATCTTGACCAAGCGTTCCGGGTCGGAGATTAGCTCTTCCAGGACTTGCTGGCAGCGCTCCACAGTAAACTCGCTCTGCGGCACCACCACGGCGGCGCCAGCTCCCTCGAGTACTCGTCCATTGTGAAACTGCTGGCGATCCCGGTGATGAGGATAGGGGATGATGATTCCGGCTCTGCCGACGGCGATCAACTCAGCGACCGTGCAACCACCTCCACGGCAGAGCACAAGATCCGCCGCCGCATACAGGGTCGCCATCTCCATGGCCATGGGCAGCACGTTGATCTTGCTCCCTGCCTCCAAGGCCCGAGAATAGCGGAGGCGCACATCCAGGTCGCGACCCTGCCCACTGAGGTGCACCACTTGCAGTGGCTTCTGCAGCTGATTCACCGCCTGGGGCACGCGGGCATTGAGCACATCAGCACCCTGGCTGCC
Source organism: Planctomycetota bacterium (assembly GCA_021776805.1). GTDB lineage: Bacteria > Planctomycetota > UBA1135 > UBA1135 > UBA2386 > JAJFFD01. The sequence continues at coordinate 38,255 of JAJFFD010000182.1, read as the reverse complement.
ACCCGTGACCAGTAGCACGGGCAGGTCGCTGCGAAGTCCGAGCCGTCGCCTGGCCTGCCCCTTGTCCGGCGCGCGAAACTCGCGGCGAAGGGGCGTGCCTGTCATCTTTGCCCGCGGCAGGCTCCGGCGCGGCGGCAAGCCCAGGTAGATGCGCTGGGCAAAGGGCAGCAGGAGGCGATTGGCTCGCCCGGCAACCGCGTTCTGTTCGAGCAAGATCAGCGGGATGCCAAGGCTCTTGGCGGCGAGGCCCACGGGAACCGAAGTCCTACCGCCGGTAGAAATCACCAGCTGAATGTTCTTCTCCCGGAGGAGCCGCCTGGCACGCATGCCCGCACCAGCGAGACGAAACATCTGCCCAACACCGGCCCTGCCGAGTTCGATACTCTCTGCAGGGCACTTGCTGCCTTCGAGGAGAGCGCGCTCGATAGCTCGTCCTTCCGTGAGAAGGATGACCTCGTCGCCTTCCTCGCGCAACGCATCAGCCAACACCTTGGCAGGCCAAAGGTGCCCGCCCGTGCCGCTGCTTACCAAGCAGACTCGCCTTGCCACAGCGCCTAGTTCTTCGCCGGCTGCGGTGGGATAACCAGAATCATGCCCGGCTTGAGAGCTCGAGGATTCCGGATGTTGTTGGCCTCTTTGATGACCTCTGCATAGCGAGAGGTTCCGTAGAACTTCTCTGAAATGGAACCCAGGTAGTCCCCGGAGACCACCTTGTGCTTGCCGCCCGGGTAACCAGCGCTCGCATTGGCCACTGGCGAGCCAGTATCCGCCGAAGGCATGACGAGCGTCTTGCCAATGGGCAAGTTGTCCACGTTCAGCCCCGGGTTCAAGGCAAGGATCTCCTTCCAACGCAGACCACTCCCGAGCTCTCGCTTGGCGATCTCGCTAAGCGTATCGAAGCGCTTGATGGTGTAACCCCTCCCGGCAGTAGACATCGACGCCGGTGCAGCCCGGGTCTCCTCTTCTGCCTGCGGCTGGACCATGCCCTCTGTGGGCACGTTCTCCCGGTTGATTGTCTCCGCCCCGGGCACGGCTGGAGTTCCGATCGAAGTCTCCGCCGGCGGCGGATCTTCCAGGCTCGCAAACAAGTTGTCGAAGCCCTGGCTGCGAGATGCACCCGCATCGGTAGCCGGAATGCTGAGATCCGTCTCCGGAACCATGGCGGTAGAGCCGCGGCTCTCACCATCGTTCGCCGGGGGCTCACCGCCCCAGATCGCGACACCCAGAATCAAGAAGATCACAAGAACGAGGACATAGAGTCCGTAGCGTTCCAACTGGCCCATTTCAAATCCCTCCCAATCACCATGTCAATCGATCCGTCCTTGCCGCGTTGCCGATCAGTCCGATTGCCGCCAAAGATGACAAGAGGTTCGTACCACCCGAGCTGACCATCGGGAGATCGATACCTTTGGCAGGAACCATACCTGTAGTGACCAGCATGTTGATGAGCGCCTGAATACAGACGGCCATCGTGCAGCCGAGCACCAAGAACCGACAAAACGGATCACGAATCTGCAGAACTAATCTCAGACCAACATACCCAATCAATGAGTACAGACCCAAGACCAAGACCAAACCAAAAAAACCAAGCTCCTCGCCGATCACGGCGAAGACGAAATCATTGTGTGCCTCAGGGACGAAACCCATCTTCATCCAACCAGCACCGAGCCCCTGCCCGGTGAGCCCACCGGAGCCCATCGCCGTCAGGGACTGCGCCACCTGATATGGCGGCTCGGAAGACAGAAAGGCCGATATCCTCCCCATCGCATAGCCACGGACGAGAACCGCCCCGACGAGCAGTGGGGATAGGAGCAGCAGCGCCACTGAGAACCAGCGCAGCGCGACTCCAGCCACTAGTGACATACAGACCACCAAGGTCAGACAGATGGCCGCGTTGCCCAAGTCCGGTTGCATCGCCAGACCGCAGGCCATGATGGCGCCGGGAATCAGCACGGCGACGAAGCCTTCCCGAAACTCCTTGATCCGCTGCCCAGAGCGCGCAATCAAGGCGGCAGTGATCACGATCAGCGCCAAACGGGCTAGATCCACCGGTTGAAAACTGTACCTGGCCACGGACACCCAGCGATGCGCGCCGTTCCAGGCCGGCCCGAAGGCAGCAGCTCCATAGACCAAGCCGGCACCAAGGAAGAAGAAGCCCCAGGCGTAGCGCTTTAGCAGGCCAAGGGGCACGAGGGCGCAGACCAGGAAGGCGACCAGCGCGATCAATAACTTCACCGACTGCTGCTGCAGAGCGACCCGTGCGGTGCCACCTGGCTGGAAGCCCTGAACGCTCACGGCCATCACCAAGCCGAGGCAGCAAAGGCAAAGTACGGCAGCCATCAGCCAGTCCAGCTCACGCTGCCTGGGGAGGGCCTCTGACCGAACCGCCGTCCTACTCATGCTCCCTGTCGCCCTGTTGGCTTCATCGCAACTTGAAGAGGGCCAAGCTACCCAGCGCCAACAATGCTGAGATTACCCAAGTCCTTATGACCAATCGAGTTTCTGGCACCCCTGCGAACTGAAAATGGTGATGGATAGGGGCGCAACGGAAGACCCTACGTCCGCGCAACTTGAAAGAGGCCACCTGAATAATCACTGAGAGGGCCTCGACCACAAAAACTCCGCCGACCACCAGCAGGACCAATTCAGTGCGGCTAACGACGGCGACCAGACCCAGCGTTCCTCCCAGCGGCAGACTTCCCACATCACCCATGAAAACTTGTGCAGGCGAAGCGTTGAACCAGAGGAAACCGAGGGATGATCCGAGCAAAGCACCCAAGAGCACGGTCATCTCTCCACAACCGGGGATGTGTTCTACTAACAAGTAATCGGAGAGATTGGCGTTGCCGACGAAGTAGCAAATGCCTGCATAGGCCATCCCTGCAGAAATCACACAGCCGATGGCCAACCCGTCCAGCCCGTCCGTGAGGTTGACCGCATTCGAGGAGCCGGTGAGGACGAGCAGTGTGAGGAGGAGGAATGGCAATCCCCACCAGAGGCCTAGATCGAGGGCGCTCTCGGCCATGAAGGGCAGGTAGAGGAAGGGGCCGCGCCCACCCTCCAGCCCTTGCGCCAAGAGATAGAGCCCCATGGCGAGGGCACCGAGGCTGAGCAGCCCCTGCTTGGCCCGCTTCGAGAGGCCCTTGGCTTCCGGGCGTCGGAGCTTGATCCAGTCGTCGATGAAACCAACTACTCCAAACCAGGCCACTAGCCCCAAGGCGGCCGCGGAGAAGCGGTTGATGCCATCCATGCGCATCAAGAGCGCCCCGGATATCAGCAAGGACCCGACCAGGAACAGACCGCCCATGGTGGGGGTGTTCTTGCGATCTGCATGGAGCTCTGCGAGTCGGGCTGAGTCGGTCTTGCTCGTGTCCTCGCCGATGCCCGCATCCCGCAGGCGAGGGATCAGGACCCGCCCACCGATCAGGCAGAGCACGAAGGCCAGGACCGTGGCGGCTACCGACCGAAATGAGATGTACTGCAGGAGGCCGATACCTGGCAAATCCCAGCGCGGCAGGCCTTCGCTGTAGAAGAGCTCGTAGAGCACAGCCCCTCAGACGTCCACAGGCGAAGGATCTTCGCCCAGTTGCAGACGCCTGTCGAGTTCGTCGACTAGGCGATCCAAGCCGACGGCCCGTGAGGCCTTGCAAAGGACCCGGTCCTCTGCCTTCAGGACTCCGAGTAGATGCTGCAGGGCACTAGGAAGATCTACGGCCTTCTCGACACTCTTGGCGGACATGCCGCCAGCGATCGCCGCCTCGGCGATGCTCGATGCTTTCTCGCCGACGGTGAGCAAGTAATCGAGATCGGCGTCAGCCACTTCCTGCCCAAGCCGAGCGTGCAGCTGCTCACTCTGCGCACCCAGTTCATGCATCTCGCCGAAGACCACTACCCGCCGTCCCTTGCCCTGCAGCCCGGACAAGGCCAGGAGGGCCGCCCGAGCCGAGATGGGGTTCATATTGTAGGTGTCATCAAAGAGCGTCACGTCGCCGACACAGCGCGATTCCATGCGACGCGCGGAGGGCTCCTGGGAGCAGATGGCCTGCAGGATGTCGTCCAGATCGAGGCCGCATTCCGCAGCAGCGGCGATGCTCAAGAGAGCGTTGTAGACGTTGTGGGATCCCAGTCTCTGAAGAGTGACCGGCCGCTCTCCTTGCAGAAGAAAAGAAGTCCCGAGGCCGTGGAAGGAAACGTCCGTAGCGAACCAATCAGCCTCCTGATTGACTCTTACCAAGACGGTCTTGCGGTCGGTCTCAGTGGCAATCTTGCGGCAGGAGGCGTCATCCGCGTTGAGGATCGCAACCCCATCCGACTTCAAGCCTGAGATGAGCGAGCCCTTCTCCTGGGCCACCCCCTCGAGATCGCCGAGTCCACGAAGATGGGCCTCGCCAATGCAGGTGATGATCCCAATGTCAGGCTGAGCGACCTCGGTCAACGCAGCGATCTCGCCTGGCGAGTTACTGCCGATTTCGATGACCGCCGCTGCACTGTCCTTGCGGATTTGCAACAGCGATAGAGGCACACCAACCTGGTTGTTGAAGGAACTGGGCGAAGCAACCGAAGCCAGTTTCGTCGCAAGGATGCTCGCCAGCATGTCCTTGGTGCTGGTCTTGCCACAGGATCCGGTGATCCCGATGACCTTTGCCGGGTGTCGACGGCGGTGCTCCGCGGCGATCTCCCCGAGGGCCTTCTCCGTGTCCTCGACCTCGATGACGAAGGTCCCTTCTGGAACTTGGCAGTCTTGAATCCCTCTCGCAACCACCACACCCGCTGGGCGCCGGGCAATCACTTCGGACCGAAACTCATGGGCATCGTAGCGATCGCCGACGAGCGCGAGGAAACAATCGCCCCGCTGAACGCTGCGGCTATCAGTATGGATGCGCTTGGGCGCTCGACCTCGCTGGTGAATCACACCACCGCAGGCCTTCGCCAGGGCAGGAACAGTCATCCAGGTTCGCGTTGCGATTTTTGTCGGCGTCACCAAGTCATCGCCTCCTGTTCAAGGCTGCCGTAGCAACCTCACGGTCATCGAATGGAACTACCGAATCTCCAAGCACCTGGTAGGTCTCGTGCCCCTTGCCCGCGATCAAGACGATCTCACCCTCGCAGGCATTCACGATGGCCTGTTGAATCGCCTCCGCTCGATCGACCACCCGGTAGTAACGACCGCCCTGCCCCTGCAGACCTGCTTCCATGTCGTTGATGATCTGATCCGGGTCCTCACTGCGAGGGTTGTCGCTGGTCATGTAGGCCACATCAGCGTGCCGAGCCACTGCAGCGGCCATCTGTGGGCGCTTGCCGCGATCACGATCACCGCCACAGCCAAAGACAACTGTCAGCTTGCCACTGCTGAGTTGGCGCAGGGCAGAGCAGACCTTCTCCAGGGCATCAGGGGTGTGCGCGTAGTCCACAAAGGCCCGCACCCCAGCTTCACAGCCAACCAACTCCAGACGCCCACGCACTGGCCTTGCAGTCTCCAGGGCGGTGGCAATAGTCAGCTCCGAGACACCGAGGGTGTGCGCTGTTGCCGCCGCCGCCAATGCGTTCTGGACATTATGTTCACCGGGCATACGCAGGAAGACATCGACCTTCCCCTTGGGCATGCAAAGAATGAAGCGAGTGCCGTCGACTGTGGGCTGTAGATCCTCGGCGCGGAACATGGCATCCGCTCCTCTACCGAAGGTCCGCACGAGCACTCCACTGGGGAGTGAATCGTACATGAGCTTGCTATACGGAGAGTCCACGTTGAGCACGGCCACCGAGTCCGGGGACATGCACTTGAAGAGCTGCGCCTTCGCCAGGGCATAGCTGTCCATATCGCCGTGGTAGTCCAGATGGTCCTGGGTCAAATTGAGGAAGACCCCCAACTTGAAGCGGACTCCGTGCACCCGCTCCTGCACCAATGCATGACTCGAAACCTCCATCACACAGGCGCTGAGGTGGCGGTCCGCCATCTCGCGTAAATAACCCTGCACGCGAACTGGGTCCGGGGTGGTGGTGGTCGCCGGGATATGCCTGCCGCCAAACTCATAGCCCACGGTTCCGAGGAGGCCGGAAGCCTTGCCGTCCGTTTCGAGGCAGTGACGAACCAGGTGGGCCACCGTGGTCTTGCCATTGGTCCCGGTAATCCCAACCACAGGCAGGGCACGGGATGGTTGCCGATAGAAGTAGTCCGCGGTCTGCGCCAGCGCCTTGCGCACGTCGGGCACCACCATGAGCGGCACCTTGAGGTTCATCGCCGACTCGGCGATGACCGCAACCGCTCCACGGCGAATGGCTTCTTCAGCATATGCCGAACCATCCTCCCGCGTCCCCTTGATGGCAAAGAAGAGCGTCCCCGGGCGTACCTCCGAAGAATGAAAGGCCAGGCTCTCAGTCGCCAAATCTCGAAAGCGATACAGCGCCTCTGGCTGCAGCAGATTGCGAATCGCCTGCAGTCCTGTCCCGCCCACGTTCGGGTCCAGGCCCGATGGGTACGCCAATTCAGTCATTTACCGCCCTCGTTTTTCGTCCCGTGACCCGTCGTCTACCGACACCGGATCCGGCACATGCCCTGTCCACCCAACGCTGACCCGCTGATCGTGGACGATTTCCTGCTTCTCCCGACACCGGACCAATCCGGCGAGCAGAAGTCGCAAAGCGGCAGGAGCAGCATAGCTCCCGCCATAAAAGAGTGAAGCGTTCGGCTTCTGAAGTACGCACATGACCAGCACTTCTGGCTTATCCACAGGTGCGAAACCGACAAAGGAGGCGGTGCGCATTATGACCTCGCGCTCCGGCTTGCCTTTGGACCGGATCTTCTCCTCGTATTCCGAGGTGCCGGTCTTTCCACCTACGTAACCCAGTGGAATGCCCTGCTTTCTGAGCCATGCAGCGGCGCTCCTTGCGGTCGATCCCTCCTCCCCATTCATCACTCCGGCCATTGCCGACTTTACCAGGGAGACGTTGAGATCCGAGAGGAAGGGCTCCCCTCGAAGGACCGGAAACTCCTTCACAACCTCTTTCCCTTGAATCACTTGGCTCACCAATCGCAGCTCCCTGGCTCGGCCGGAGAGGAGAGTCAGGTAGGCCCGCAGCATCTGCAGAGTCGTGGTCTTCAGCTCGTAGCCGAAGCCGATGGAAGGCCCGGTCCAGATCAGTTGATTGGCGGGCCGCATCTCGTAGATGGGCTTTCCCGGTCGCAGGCCATCGATCTCTCCTGGAAGACCCAGGCAGACTGAGCTACCGAGCTGAAAGCGCTGCAAGTACTCCTCGAGCACATGCGAGCCACTGCGCAGGGCTAGCTGCACCGCCCCGATGTTGCTGCTGTTCAGGATGACCCCGTATGGATCCAGCCAGGCCGAGACGTGGGAGTCGCGGATAGTCCTTTTCGCGTTCTTCCAAGTCACAGTGAACCCGGTAGAGCAGTCGATCTTGGTCTGCCAGTTGAACTTGCCCCGCTCCAGACCAAGAACCATGTGCAAGGGCTTCACCACCGAGCCCGGGGGACAGGCCCTCTGCGTGGGAGCGAAGGCGCTGTATGGATTGTTCTCTCCGTCCTCTCCGGCCTGGTAGGAGACAGCTGCCAAGATGTCTCCAGTGGCAACCTCTACCGCAACCAAGGCCCCCCAGTCCGGCAAAGACTTGTACTGCTCCTTGACCTTCAGAGCAGCCTCGTCAAGAAGCTCCTGCGCCTGGCTCTGCAGCTCGAGGTCCAGAGTCGTACGGATGGTATGCGGGGTTTCCGGGGGCAGGGCTCCATCGGACCAAAAGCCCTTCTCCAAGGCATTGACGAGGAGGCGCTGCATCCCAGGCATGCCCGGCGACATGATCGTGAGGCGCTCGAGACCATTGCTGCCCCGGCGCGGATCCGCATTGCGTGGGTCAGGGTCTGAGGTCAGCTTCACCGTGCCGACAATCCCGGCGGTGAGCTCACGGTCCGCGTAGACCCGCTCGTAGGTCGGCCGCAGATGCAGAAAGAAGCGGTACTGGCTCTCCGGGTTCTCGCGCTGATCCAGAGATCTCAGAGCCTGCAGAACCCGCTCGTTGTCCAGAGCCGAGTGCAGGAGGACGTCAACCTTGAGGTAGCTCTTGCTGTCGAGTTGCCCCTTCTCCGCCAGCCTTGCGTAGGCCCGGTCGATTTTGCTGTCCAAGCGCTTCTGAATCTTCATCGCCAGATCGCGAAGTGCCTTCCGGTCAGCTTGTAGGTCACGATCCTGAGCAAGAGCAGCGAAGACGTGACGCAGGAACTGGCCGCGTGATGCAGCAAGAGCGTCGCCGCCCTCTTTCCTGCGCAGAGGAAGCATAAGCTCGGCGCGAGACTCATAGACCGCCCGGTCGTATGCGATCGGCTCACCCCGTCGATCGATGATGTTGCCGCGCGCCGCTGGGAACCTCTGCGTGCGTTCGGCGCGCAGCGCCACTTCGGCTCGGGCGACCCCCGCATTCGGCAGCTGCAGTTGGGCGATTCGTCCCAGAAGAGCCAAGACAACCGCGCCAAGAGCAAGGTAGATCACCATCAGGCGCGAGCGCTCACCTGGATCCGAATCCCCGTCCTTCTTCACTGGTATCGGGCCTCCTCGAGAGCCAGCCAATACGCGACCAACAGACGTGGCCGGGCAACCTCATGCCAGAGCAGCACCTCGTTTTGGTGCGCCACCCGGCAGTCGAAGAGCCGCTGCCAGTTGGTATGCAAACGCGCCCGCGTGCGGACGTTATCGGCACGAATCGCCGCCGTACCCACGGCTAGAGCTACCAGGGCTCCGAAGCAGATTCCCGCCAAGGCCCACTTCACTCTGGCCTCCGGATGCCGCAGCGCAATTTGGCCGAACGGGAGCGTGGATTGCTCGCGATCTCGGCTTCACCCGGAATCAATGGCTTACGGAAAGGCAGCTGCGTCTGCTCACGCAGAAAGCGCTTCACCAAGCGGTCTTCCAGCGAGTGAAAACTGATCGCGGTGATACGCCCCTCCGGCGCCAAACTGGATAGGCCAGCGCTCAAACCCCGCTCCAAGTGCCCGAGTTCGTCGTTGATAACCAGGCGAAGAGCTTGGAAGCAACGGGTGGCAGGATGAATCTTCTGCCGCCTGGCTGCAGCAGGCAAAACCTGGAGGATCATCTCCACCAAGTGGCCAGTGGTCTGAATCGGCCGACGCCGGCGACCCTCCACAATGCCCCGCGCAATGCGCCGGGAAAACCGCTCCTCTCCGTATTCATGCAACACGCGAGAAAGCTCTTTCTCACTGACGCTGCGTAACCACTCGGCCGCAGTCTTGCCTGCAGCCTGGTTCATCCGCATGTCCAGGGGTCCGTCTTGCATGAAAGAGAAGCCACGTGTGGCCGAGTTCAGCTGCAAGGAGCTCACACCGAGATCGATGAAGAATCGATCACAGACCCGGAGACCCAGATCCTCCAAGACCTCTCCGACCTCGGCGTAGGAAGCACATCGCAACTCAAACTCGAATCCCTCGGCAGAAGCCTCCTGCGCCCTCCGCAGACCTGCTTCCGCATGAGCCAGTATTTCCGAGTCACGGTCCAGACCGACGAGCGTGCCGCCGGGGCTGATGGCTGCAGCAAATGCTGCCGCATGCCCACCAGCACCGACCGTACCATCTACCACGGTCATGCCAGGGCGCAGATCCATTACTTGCAGGCACTCCTCGAGCATCACCGGCACATGGACGCTGACCTGTCCAGGCCGATGAGACTCAGGAGATCCCTCGGATCTATCACCCGTCATGACCTATCCTCCCTGACCGACCGCCCGGCGTGAGGTGGATGGTAGACGGCGTCGCTCAAATCGCCGGCTAGCTTGCCGTCGACCCGACCGTCGCATCACCTTGCAAAGAACTCGATCCTGCACCAGCCATCGCTGCCTGCCACTTTTCGGGTGCCCAGAGCTCGATGGATCGACCGGTGCCGACCACCACTACATCTTTGTTCTTCCCGAGGCCCATGTAGGAACGCAGCACCTCGGGGAGGACAATGCGGCCTGCGCGATCCGGTTTGACATCCTCGGCATGACCAAGGAAGAGCCGGCGCAAGTCGCGGTTGAGTCTGTCGGAATCGAGAGGGTCGTCCCCAATCCTCTGCGAGATCTCCTCAAAGGACTTTTGATCAAGAAGAAGAAGGCATCCATCCTGACTTGCGGTCAGGATGAATTTGTTGTCAACAGGAGGCAGCTGATCCAGGAGTCTCTTCGGTACAATCAGCCTCGCTTTATCATCGAGACTATGTGAAGAGGCACCTCGAAAAGTCGACACCATGAAGTTCTGCAAAGCCTGGGAACGGCTCTCGATCCGACAGCTACCACCCTACACCCGCTTGCCCCCACGTCAACGGCTCACTCTTAGTGAATCTGGGCCTAAACACCCACAAAATATCCGTTTGACGCCCATCCACATCCACCAGCGCCTGGAGCCGGACTTCGCCCCCAGATCTGGTTCCGCCTCCCAGATGGGCCTGGTGAAGATTTTTCAGCAGCCGGCGGCAGGGTAGATTCAGGGATAAATTCCCGAGTCTGAAGCTCTAGGCTTCGGCGACACCCTCGCCATCGAGGAGAGCGACCAACTCCGTGCGGATCTGCCCCAGATCCCCAGACTCCTCCGAAGGGGCCGTGAGCGGAACGGGCTCCATTCCCTCGATTTTGGGGTCGACCACCAGCAGGTCGGCCGCCTCCTGCTCCGAAGTCTGGGGATCCACCATGCGCAGCACCCGTTTTCGCAGCAGAAGAAGAGCCACGAAGTAGCGCAGTCCCGCCGCAGTCTCCGCCGCCTGGGCGTCCTCTTCCCCGAGACGGTCAAAGAGGAAGCGCAGCGAATTCAGATCGAGCCTGGGTCCATCCTGGACCTTCTCTTGGCGGATGGCCCGCCAATAGATGGGTTCCCCCCCATCCTCCTGCTGCAGGGAATGAAAGCAAGTCGCACAGAGATCCTGCCGAATGCAGGCCGGGAGCTCGAGAACGGAGAAGTACTCCCGGTCCGAGGCCAGGGTGCAGCCAGGCTTTTCGCAACCCGCCTGCGCCTTGTGAATCTTCCACTGTTCGAGCATTCGCCTAGCTTCCGTCAAAAGCACCGCGGATCCAAGCCCGCCAACCAGCCGGATCACGGGAGCCCGTTTCGCCGGACATCTCCCGCAAGACCCGATCCGCGTTGCGCGCTTCCTCGATGTCTCCTGCCCTCAGGGCGCGATCCATATAGACCACCAGAGCCTCAGCGCTGGCTGCGTCCTTGAAATTGCTCATGCTCTGCACAATCGCCCGGAGGACGAAGGGGTCCTGCTCAGAATCCAGAGCAGCGCGCATGCGCGGCGCCATGTGTTCGCCAGCCCGACCGAGTCCCCGGAAGGCCGAAGCTCGCACCCCGAAGTCTGCATCCCCTGTCCCCTTCTCCAAGTACGGCAAGGAAGCTGCAGCCGGCTGCATCTCGGCCAAGATGCTCATACCCAATCTCCGCATGCGGAGATCACCGGATTCGAGAATGAAGTCCCAGGCTGGCAAGCTCTCCGACCCCATGTCAGCGAGAATCTGCTCGCCAAGGTCCCGGCGATCCGGGAGGCCGTGCTCCAGCAGGTCGATAATCACGAAGGGAACCGCAGCCTCCCCCATGGCGACGATATGGCGAACCGGGCGCGCCCAAGCCGGCTCCCCCGCAAGCTGTAGGCCCACTTGGGATGAGCGGGAAAGAGCTTCGACGGCGAAGAGCCCCAGAGTCCGAGCCAACCAAAAGGCCGTAACCGGGTTTCCAGCCAGTCGATCACGGTCCCGGGCAAAGGCCTCATCCCCTTCCTCTACATAGACACGGATGGCCTGATCGAGCTCGGCAGCCTGCTCGGCATCAGGCCTCCGCGCTGCAAAGATCGTCAAGTCCTCGGCGGCGCCCTGCTCCGCCGGCGCAGCGAGCTCGGGCCAACGTTTGGCACTGGCATGGCGCTCCCTCCCGGAGCTGCTGGCACAGGCAGCAAGCAAAAACAGCAGCAGGGGTATGCGGGACATAGCGGCACAATCTAACGAGCTATGCCCAGCGATTGAACCGGCGAGGGCTGGGTGGCGTTTGTTGAAACGATCGGCAGGCGAAAGGGCCACGACCCCAGGTCCGACGCAGCGATCGCAAAGCCCCATTCCCTGTCCCTGGAAGCGCTCCGTACCTCGCGACCCGAGGACTTGAGCCCGAGGAGAAGAATCGATGAACGCCAGCGGTCTGTACCCAATCAGCTTCGAAGATCTCATGGCCGAGCAGCTGCGCCGGGCACCCTGGCTAGGACTGTCGACGGTCATTCACGGCCTCCTGGCCTTTCTGCTCTTGCTCTGGCCTCAGGAGCAAGGCAAGCAAGAAGTCCGCGCGCTGAGTATGGAGCCGCCCAAGTCAGAGGACCCGATTCCACCCCTCGAGAAAGAGCTGGAGAAGGTTGTGCCAGAAGAGACTCCCGATGATCCCAGTCTGGTCGAGACCGAAGTGTTCGACGCAACGACAGATCAACCTCCGAGCCTTACCCCGCAGAGGCTTCAATCCCAGGAAGACTGGACGAATCTACCCACCACGGGACTTGGACTCGGACCAGGTTCGACCAACACTGGCGGTGGACTCATCGGCAGAGGCAGCAAGGTCGGTGGACCGCGCAGCACCATAGCCGCCATCGACCGCGGCCTCGAATGGTTGCGAGAACACCAGGACCCTGACGGTCGATGGGATGCGGACGAGTTCATGAAGCACGACGCCAGCGGAGTCGCATGTGATGGCGCGGGCAACTCCATGCAGGACCTGGGAGTGACCGGCCTTGCGCTCCTCGCCTACCTGGGTGACGGCAACCATCTCTATGCAGGCCCATACCAGGAACAAGTCAAGAGAGGCATTCGCTGGCTAAGAACGCAGCAAGACAGGGACAGCGGCCTCCTCGGCTCCGGCAATTCTGCAGACTTCATCTATGGCCATGCAATCGCCAGCTACGCCCTGGTCGAAGCCTATGGACTGTCCGGCTCGAAGCTGCTGCGCAAGCCTGCGCAGCGCGCCATCGACTACCTGGAATCCCACCGCAATCGCTACGGCGCCTGGCGATACCAGCCGCAGAGCGGGGATAGCGACAGTTCGATCACAGGCTGGTGCCTCCTGGCCTACAAGTCAGCCAAAGACTTCGGCCTCGAGGTGAACGAGGAAGCCTTGAGCTACGGACTGGCATGGCTTGACAGCGTCACGGATCAGGGGAGCGCACGCAGCGGATATCTCAGCCGCGGCGGGGCCTCCTCGCGTCGTGACGGCTTGCACGCCGAGCTCTACCCCCGGGAGAAGGGGGAATGCATGACGGCAGTGGCGCTCATGTGCGGCTACTTCCTCGGCGAGGATCCGCAACAGAAGCCGATCATGCAGCGCCAGGCCGACTTGATCGCGAGCAAGCCTCCGGTCTGGAACGAAGTAGACGGCAGCATCGACCACTACTACTGGTACTACGGCAGCTACGCCCTGTTTCAGGCCGGCAAGCAGCACTGGAAGAACTGGTCGCGCAGTCTGACCAAGGCGGTAATCGAGACCCAACGCAAGGATCAGAACTTCGCGGGCTCCTGGGACCCGGTCGGCGTCTGGGGTCAGGACGGCGGCCGCGTCTATTCCACAGCAATCCTCCTCCTCACCCTGGAGGCCTACTACCGCTTCCCAAAACTCCTGGTTCGCTAGAGATCGTCGCGACGCAGGCGGTAGCGACTGATCGACTGATCCACAGCTGCCACCTGCTCCCCATCGCGCCACCATGAGTCGTAAACAGAAACAAGCCGGCCGCGGATGGGCTCACTAGCAGGTGAAGCCAACCAGACCGCCAACTCCCCTGCGTCGGCCGGCCGGCGATTGCGCGCACGCAGAGGATGTGCTTGGCCGCTGGCAGACTCCTCGGCAGCGATTGCCCGCTCCGTCTCCTCATCCCAGACGAGGCCCGGATCCAGACAGTTCACTCGGATAGGAGTCTCCCAGAGCTCTGCAGTGAGTTGATCCGTAAGCCGGCAGATCGCTGCCTTCGCGCAGGCGTAGGGCAGCATGTCCTGACCGAGTACCGGGTGAAATCCACCACCGCCTGAGCAGGTGATCAAGACCCCCCGCCCGGCCCGGCGAAATCGCGGCACAGCTGCCCGGGCTGAGTAGAAAGTCGAGCTCAGATTCTGTGCCAGAATGCTATCCCAAGCCTCAGGAGACGTGTCCTCGAGGGAGAGATACTGACAGCCACCGCCGGCAATAGCCGCGAAGCAGTCCAAGCCCCCAAAGTCCTTCACTGTCTCGGCAACCAGCTCTTCGACCTGCTCAGCAACTGTGACATCGGTGACCCGCAGACTACAACTTCCACCAGATGCTCTTATGGCGGCGGCGGTCTCCTCGAGCTTCCCTAGCCTTCTCGACGCCAAGACGACGCGGGCTCCAGCCGCTGCCAAGGCCTCGGCGATTCCGCGCCCGACGTTCCATCCGGCGCCAGTAACTATGGCGACTTGTCCGCTGAGTGCCGCAGTCATGTATCCTCAGCCTACTCTCTCAGCCAGGATTTGCCCTTGGCAGAGTTGGATAGCAGATCCCAAGGCCCTGCGGCAAGCCAGCCGGTAAAACCTGGGCAGACCGCAGACAAGCAAGAGCAGGGGCAGATCCTGCCTGAGAATGCAAGACAACAGAGAACTCTCGTGACGGAGCTCGAAGCTCGGAAGATCAGGCAAGATCGTCAGCAGCGACGCAAGTTCATCGCCGCCGAACGCGAGCGCCTGGGCAGAAACGTCTGGTGGCGCCGCCGCATCCGTCACTTCCGACGAGGACTGGGTAAGTGTGTCCTAAGGGGGATGGGCCCATTGCTTATTCGAGCACTTGCCTGGAGCTGGCGGACGCAGCGCCTGGGCTACGAGCATTACCAAAGCCTCCGGGAGGGCGAAGCGGGTTTCCTCGCAGCCATTTGGCACGGCAGCATGCTGCCTCTCGTGCCGTACCACCGAAACCACGGCTTGAGCGTACTAGTCTCCCCTAGCGTGGATGGCTCCCTGGTCGCTCCCTTCCTGCGGCGCCTGAAGTACAAAGTCATTCGCGGCTCCTCCCACCGATCTGGCTCAAAGGCCCTGCGTGACATGCGCGATCAGCTCGAGCATGGCAGTTCTGTTGTCATCACTCCCGATGGCCCGGTCGGACCCATGCACTCTATGAACATCGGCCTTGCCTGGCTGGCAAGAGAGACTGGCCTGCCGATCATGACTACCGCCGTCTCCTGCGAGAAGGCCTGGCACGCCAAGAGCTGGGATCAGTTCACCATTCCCAAGCCCGGTTCGCGAATCGTCCTCACCTATGGCGCCCCAATCCATGTTGCGCCCAACGCCAGCGACTCTGAGTTGGAACGCATTACCTCAGAGATCCGCCAGCAGCTCCTGGAACATGAGTCCATGGGGCTGGAACAGATGGGTCTGCCGAAACCCGACCTATCGACCTGATCTAAACCGGGGGTTTGCGAGCCTCAGCCGCATGGAGATGGCGCGCAAGAAGCGCGAATAGAATCAGCTGCACACTGGTAACCCAGGCGCCAGTCGAAAACTCATTCGGCAGATAGAGCCCGAGTGCCAGGCCTGAGGTGATCAGCAGGCCCGCGAGAAGGATGTACACGCGCATTCCGTACAGAAAGGTGAAGGGCAGGTAGTGCGCACCGAGCACGATCATGAAGGCCGGGTAGAACCAATCCAGGCGATACTTGGCCGCAGCCCCCACCACCGGCAATGAAAGCGGCAAGGTAAATGCAATCTGCATACCTAGACCGTTCAGAGGATTGCCCTTGCTCAAAGCAGGTCGCCGCCCCATCAAGCGCAGGCAAAGCTGGGTCATGGGGAAGATGAACATCCCCGCCAGGACGAGAAAGACGATGGCCGACTTGGGACTGCTCCAGGTGGCCAAGACGGCTGAAACCAACCACAGGGCGCCGGAAACCATCTGCCCCACTGAGCCGCCCATGAATACTGATCGCACTTCTGCTTGGGCCTTTTCGATGAGCATCTGCAACCTACCTGCACGCAGTCGTCTAGTTACTTAGGGTCTGCCAAGCAGATACCAGCTCAGACTCTACAGTCCAAGCCCGATCTATCATGCTGTCCATCTCTGGACTGACTCCCGGCGACAGCATCTTCCTGCCCAACTCGCTTTGGGCGAAGGCCTCTTGAGCCTGCAGGGAGCTCCATATCCATACGGCGGTTACGGGTCCGTCCTCATCACGGCTGGCGAAGAGGCTGTAGGCGAGCAATCCGGCGGCGGAGCGCGATAGCTCTGCCCAGGACATGGCTGCATCGAGCAGGCCCATGCGGCTCCCCCGGTTGGCAATCGCATGCAGTGAGTAGGCATAAGCACCTGATTCCGGTTCTCGCCGCCGATCCTGCCGCCAATCTGCCGCAAGCATCGCGCTTACCTGCCAGGATTGATCCACCAGAGAGTCCACGCCCCCCCCTGCATCACTCGCAAGCAGAGCCTTCCCCGCGGCGGAGGACATGAATTCTGTCTGGGACTCCTGACTCAGCCATGTGGATATGATCATTACCGGTTCGTCGTCGAGGTCGGAGGCGTAGACCCGGCATCGGAGGAAACCGGGCGCAAGCAGCATGCCAGCGGCCAATCGACCTGAATGAGCTAGCAGAGCATCGCGCTTGCCAGCCTTCGGGATGCTGTGCGCAACGAGGACATGCTCGGCCGCTGATCCTGACTCACTCGATCCCGAAGCAGGGGCCGCACAGCCAGCTAACCCGGCGAAGAGCAGCATGGAGACAGAACTCAGGATGAACTGGAGAACTCTCGTGCAGGTTGGGTACATGGCGCTGCGGAGTCTCCCATCCCGCCGACTTCTGTCAAGACTGAGCTACATGGCCTCGGGCCAAAGCCAACCGAAGGTGCCGCCGGTCACCAATCCATAGATGAGGCCATCGAAGAGAAACTTGCAGCTGGTACTCCACTTGACTCCCTTCCAGATCGAATCGGTGAAGTTGCTCACCCCATATGCCAGGATTCCAACCGTGCCCGCGAAGCGAAAGATCTGCGGGTACTCGGTGCCCGCCCCATAAGCGATACCCGAGACGTAGCCAACGACCGCCGAGATGACGATGCAGAAAACGAACCACTGCATGAGGGCCTTGCCCATGTTCATGGGTCCGTTGGGATAAACATTCATGAAGCCTACCGGACCTTGATTGAGCTTCTCGATCATCTCCGGGCTGGTCATCTCCTTCATGGATGCCGCGCAGGGAAACATGTAGTTACCGGGCTTGACGCCCTGGGCACGCATGGCGGCCAGGACTTCCGCCTCACCATCGATCTTGCCAACGTCACCCCGGTGGATAGGAATGACCATGTGAATGATAGAACTGGCGATGAAGACAAAGACTGCCGCGAGAAGAATGGGCAGCCAAAGATCGATAATGGACATGGACTAGCACTCCAACTTGAGTTGCTCCCAAACGCCGACCATCAAGAAGGGTACCCTTCAAGGCCAGGAATATGAAGGCTGGAACCAGCCCCGACAATCCGGGCCATTCCGCTTCGACCTAGCTCTTGGCGCGGCCCAGATACTCACCGGTCCGAGTATCGACGCTGACCTTGACCCCCTGCTCGACGTGCTCAGGCATCTGGACCACGTGACCTGTTTCGAGAGTGGCAGGCTTGGTGCGACCGGTGGCTGAGTTTCCTTTCACCGCCGGCGATGTTTCAGTGACTTCGAGATCGATGGTATTTGGCAACTCGAGACCGATCGCCGCGCCGTTGTAGTACACGGCTCGCAAGTCTTCTATCCCCTCGATGAGATACTTGGACTCCCATTCGAGTTCAGCCTTTGAGATCGAGAACTGCTCGTAGCTCTCCGCATCCATGAAGTGGAAGGCTTCGGGATCAGAGTACATGTACTGCGTAGGGCGACGGTCCACATCAGGCACGGCAAAGGTATCGCCACCGCGGAAGGAACGGTCGCTGATCTGCTTGCTAAGGAGGTTGCGCAGGCGAGCCCGATGAATGGTGTTCCCGCCACGCGCAGTCGGCGAGGAGACCTGAACCGACTCTACGAGAAAGGGAGCCGAGTCGATCTCGATGATCAGTCCGCGCTTGAGGTCGCTGGTTGAGTACATGCTGGCGGGGAGTCTAGCCAGTCTGCCGGAGAATCCCAGGGGGCTATCGGCCGGGCCGACAGCGAAACCAGACTCTCAATTGGGATCAATCTACCCAAAGGCTGGCATGCCAAAGCTTCTTGCCACGCTTGAGCAGGATTGTCGTGCCATGCAGCAGGTCCCGGGACTGCAGACGGTAGTCAGCAGCCACCTTTTCACCATTGATAGCGATGGCCTTGTTGCCGAGAAACTCTCGAGCCTCGCGCTTGGACTTGGCGAGACTGGTCTCAGTCAAGAAGTCCGCAAGGGCAAGGCCTTCGCCGCCGAGAGCCCCTCGCGCGTGCTTTGAATGCGGCACATCGGCGAAGACATCCTCCAGGAGTGCCGCATCTAGACTGCGTATGTCGCCCTTTCCGAAAAGCACCTGCGTCGCGGTGACAACCTTGCTCAACTCATCATCACCATGCACAGCGCGAGTGATCTCTTCAGCGAGGCGGTTCTGGGTCACGCGCAAGTGCGGCGTTTCCAGGTGCTCCTTCTCCAATGCTTCGATCTCCTCGCGTGAGAGCATGGAGAATACGCGCAGGTACCTTGCCGCATCCTCGTCGCTGGCATTGATCCAGTACTGGTAAAAGGCATAGGGACTGGTGCGATCGGCACTGAGCCAAATCGCGCCGGACTCGGTCTTGCCAAACTTCTTGCCATCCGACTTCGTCAGCAGAGGGCCCGTAACCGCATAGCACTTCGCGCGCTCATCGTCGGCCCCGTACTCGCGGCGAATCAGGTCCATTCCCGAGACGATATTTCCGTACTGGTCAGACCCCGCGGTTTGTAGCGTGCAATCATACTCACGTCGCAGATGAAGGAAGTCGTAGGCCTGCAGGAGCATGTAGGAAAACTCGGTGTAGCTGATCCCCTGCTCACGATCAGCGAGACGGTTCTTTACCGAGTCGCGTTGCATCATGGCGTTTACCGAGAAGTGCTTGCCGATCTCGCGCATCACCTGGATGAAGCCCAACTTCCCCCACCAATCGAGGTTGTTGACCATGATGGCTCCGGTCTTCGGGTCCTCATCCTCCCAGGCATAGAGCCTCTTGAAAATCTGCGCCTGACAGTCTGCGTTGTGGCGAACCTCTTCTTCACTCAGAAGTTGACGTTCCGCGTCCTTGCCAGAAGGGTCACCGATCAGCCCTGTTGCTCCGCCGATCAAAACGATGGGGCGATGCCCCGCGCGTTGCCAGTGACGCAAGATAGTCATGGGCATGAGATTGCCGACCGTCAAGCTGCTCGAAGTCGGGTCGAAACCGCAGTAGCCCACCCGACCCGGCGTTGACAGGTGCTTCTCCAATGCCTCGCCTGCAGTTTGGTGAATCAGGCCTCGCCATTCGAGTTCTGCAAGGAAGGGGTCTTTGTGCTCAGCCATCTCGGTTGCCTAGGACGCGCCGAAGCATAGGCTCGGCTGAATGTCGGTCCAAACCCGGATTCGCAAGGATCATCTTCTCGCCTTCCTAGCGTAGTCTCTGGGTAATCCTCGGCAGCAGACCCAGCATGGACGAAAAGGCAATCCTAGATCGCGTGGCACGAATTCCCATAGCGAAGACTCTCGGCTTTGAATTGCTCGAGCTGAGCGAGGGGAGATGTGTTCTCCATGTTCCCCGCGACCCGAAGCTCGACGGGATCTATGAGTCCTTCCACGGTGGCCTGCAGATGACCGCAGCAGACAGCGCAGCTGCATTTGCGGTTCTAACCCTTACAGGAGCAGAGGCTTTGATCACCACTACGGACATGAACATTCGCTTTCTGGCCAAGTGTGTGAGCGACATTCGCGTCGAAGCCAGGGTTGAGAAGCTTGGCCGCAGCCTGGTCCCCACCCAGGTCGATATCTATGCTGTTGATGGCCAGAAAGTAGCAATCGCCCAGGTGACCTATATGCGGCTGGGATGAATGCGGCCCCGAGCAGGCGGCAAACCTGCCTAGAATCGAAATCCATCGCTAACAGTTGCTGTCACCACTCGTCTCCCAGGGGATGAGCCATGATCTTCGCGGCAGCATCTCTCCGGGTGATCCATAGTGAAGATCCCGCATCGATGAGTGAACTCCGAGCGCAGCGGCCTCCCGTCGAGGATGAAATGCTTCAGGACCTGGTCAAAGGACTGAGATCAGGGAATCAGGAGGCCTTCGCTCGGCTGTATGAGATTTTTGGACCTGTGGTGCACGGCATCCTTCTGCTGCGAGTGGGGGCGGCTGAAGCCGAAGACTTGACGCAAGAAGTCTTCCTGAGAGTGCATGGCAAAATCAAAGACCTCCGAGATGCGAACAGCCTGCCGGCTTGGGTTTGCAGCACTGCCAGAAACCTAGCAACCGATCACAGTCGCCAGCAGTCGCGTCGCCCCAGGCTGGAACCCCTGAGCGAATACCCGGACAAGGGGCCGGAGGCCGATGAGGAGCTGGCAACGAGAGTGCTCGAGAGACTGCGAAGCCTGCCCGAGGCCTACCAGGAAGCGCTTATCTTGCGATTAGTAGAAGGCCTCAGCGGCCCCGAAATCAGTGCCTGCACCGGCCTTACCCAGGCCTCGGTGCGGGTCAACCTCTGCCGTGGGATGAGTATTCTGCGCGAACAGCTGCGCAAGGACGGTTGGCCGTGAAGAACAAGGACGACTATCTCTGGGATCGATCTGGAGAACCGGATCCTGAGCTGCGAGAGCTCGAGAGAGTGATGGGCAGCCTTGGACAAGGCAAGACGACAGCCCCAAGAAGGCCCCCCCTGCTCCGACAATTGCTGATCTTCGTCGCTGCGGCAGCGATGCTAATTCTCGCCTTCGTATTCTCCACCGAACCCTACAGGGGAGAAGCGCTAATCAGCGGCACCTGGATTCGCACAGCGGAAGAGCAGAGAACCCTCCAAGTGCCGACCCTTGGCGAGTTTTCCCTATGGCCAGACACGGAGTTGCAGGTGCAAACCATGAGCGACGAACTCGCGAAGCTGTACCTGCTGCGCGGCCGAATGAGCGCATTTGTGTATCCGGATGTCCCGGCGCGCTTCTTCCAGGTCAACACCCCCGCTGCCCTCTGCGTCGACCTCGGTTGTCAGTACGAGCTGACAGTCGAAGCGAACGGCAACACCTTCGTTCGAGTCAGCCTCGGACAGATCGCCTTCGAGAACGGTGAGCGCTCGGTCTACGTCCCGACGGGCGCAGCCTGCCGGGCCAATCCTGAGAACGGAGCTGGACTACCCTTCTTCGAGAACAGTTCCGGAGACTTGCGCCAATCCGTGGATGCCTTCGATCGAGCGAGTTTCGCAGGGCAGGACCGGAGACCTCTGGCCAGGGAGATCATGAAGCACGCTACCCGCGAGAAGGACAGCCTCACCCTCTTCCACTTGCTTTCCGATCCGGACAGCAGCATCGCCCTGGCTGCCCAGCAAAGGCTGGTGGAGCTGGTCAAACCTCCCCAGGGCCTGAGCGCTCAGCAGCTCGAGTCGTCTCCCGATGATCACATTCGATCACTCTGGTATGAAGAACTCGAGCTGCTTTGGTACTAGGCCACGGATCGCTCAGCGATCCTCGCCCACGACCACTTTTGCCTCGCCGATAGCGGCAGCGTTCCAGTGGAAGATCCGGAAGTCCGGATCACCGCCAGAAAAACTTAGCAGGGCGGTCGCGCGCATCGCCTGTGAGGTCTTCTGCCCGTCGAGAGAATACTCGCGATCGAACTCCACCACGGCGTAGGCGCCCTCACCGCTTGGGCACTCGGCGCGAATGCTCGTAATCGATGAGTGCAGCGCCACAGACTCCTTACCTCCACCCAGAGCGAGCTGCTGCGCGACGAACTGCGCAATGCTACCGGCGCGAGTCGCCTTGCCTCGAGCATCCGAGTCGAAGAACGCGAGGCCCATGGCTTCTTCCTTGAAGCGACCCTCGGCGTCCATGGTGAACAGTCCATCCCGAGCCTCCGACTCGAGCAGACTGGAGATGTCTTCGCCTGCACCTCGATCGACCGCGTCGAGGAAACTCACCAGAGTCTCGATGACTCCACCTGGCCCGTAAGTAGCGGGGCTCGCTGTCGGAGCCAATGAAATCAGCGCGCTGCCGAGCAGGGCAGAAGCGCACAAAACCAAACGATTGCCCATGATAGCTTTCTCCTTATGTCAGGGGTTTGCTCCCAGGACGCCGGACCCAGGGCTGCGTTATCAGGATTCTCGTTTTGTCACCGGATAGAGAATAAATCGGGACTGGATCGCTTGCCCGCGGTCTATTTCTCATGAGGATCGCATGCACAAGACCCCAATCCTGCTGACACTCTCATGTCTGCTGCCGACCCTGAACGCCCAGGAGGAGGCTGGCGAACTGCAGTCGAGACTGAAATCGGCCGTGCAGAAAATCCATTCTGAGTCCGATGTTCCCGGCCTATCTGTTGCCATCATTCGCGAGGGCGAGATTTTCTGGGCCGAGGGATTCGGTAGCAAGAGAGCCGGATCCACCGAGGCCGCGGATCAGGTAAGTGCCAACACTATTTTTCAGGCGGCGTCGATCAGCAAACCGATTTCGGCCATGGCCGCGATGCGCCTGGTACAAGCTGGCGAGCTGCAGCTCGACGATCCCATCGACGCGGCTCTGGGTGATTGGTCGATCGATTACGCAGCGAGTGCGGATGGGGAGCTGACCACTTTGCGGCAGCTACTCTGTCACACCGGAGGCACGACCGTGCACGGCTTCCCCGGCTATCCACGAGGCACCGGGATCCCCGACCTGTTTGCCGTTCTAGAAGGCTCGGGAAACACAGCACAGATCCTTGTCGATGTGAGGCCAGGCACTCGCTTCCGCTATTCGGGTGGAGGCTACTGCGTCATGCAACTCATGATGATGGAGAATCGCGGAGAGCCTTTCCCCCAAGTCATGCAGGAACTGGTGCTCGACCCCATGGGCATGCAGCTCAGCAGCTACGAACAACCACTGCCGGAAGGCCGCTGGGCCGAAGCGGCGCATGCACACAACCTGACCGGCGAGGCCTTAGAGGTTGCATGGAATGACTATCCTGAGATGGCAGCAGCCGGCCTTTGGACTACGCCAAGCGACCTGGCGCGGGCGATGCTGGGGATGTCGGCCGCGATGTTCGGGGAGAACGAGGGCTTCCTATCCGAGGAACTCGCCAAGGACATGCTCAGCACCCAGCCCCGCTCGGCGGAGTCGGGCCTCGGTTGGCGTATTGGCAGCTCGGGTGGACACAAGTTCTTTGGCCACGGCGGATCCAACCGCGGCTTCAAGTGCGATGCCCGCTACCTCTATGAGGACAAGGTCGGGGTCGTCGTCATGATCAACTCGGATCGCAACGAGATCCTCGGCAAGGTCACCTCGGCGGTCCTGAGAATCACCACTGACGGGTGATCCTGCCAGGAGAGGTACGCTCTTAGCTCTGACTCTGACTCTGACTCTGATCTTCCAACCGACGGCGGCGCCGGCGAGCAGAATAGGCGAGGCCAATGCCTCCCAAGCCCAAGAGTGAGAGGCTCACAGGTTCTGGGGCAGCAGATACACGGGCCCATCCCGCTCCGCTGTCGGGACCTGGCCGAGTTCTCAGGGTCGTGGTCTGACCATGCCAGCCCTCCTGAGATTGCGTAGTCCAGCCTTCTTGGGCTGAAAGGGGCTGGCACAGGGCGAGAATGGCAAAAACTAGAGACCGCATAGGACTTACGAACAGGGGGGGATCGATTTACCGCTGGCTATCTGTACTTTACCCCACAGGGATAAACAAGGGGCCGGTGGCGCAAGTCAACCGGCACAGAATCCGGTGACATCTGACTAGGAGGGGGGCTGCCAGACCTCCCATGGGATCGGGGAATCTCAGTCCCTACCGCGCCCACCTCGCCGATTCCGACCGTTCAGCTCGGTGATCATTGGGGTCGCCAATTCAGCTGCCCGCGTGCCCTTGAAGATCCGGATCTGCTCCTGCAATTCCTCGATGATCTTGTCCTTCTTCCCCTTGCGCAGATCCAGAAAGATCTGCGCCCGGCTCATCACCGGGGCAAAGGCCTCGTCGGCTCGGAGCTCACGCTGGATCTTCTTGTCGCTTGCGAAGTGCTGCAGAGCAGAGGCGGCAGCCTTGCCAACCTCCAAGTCGCTGTACTCTGCGCCAATCTCTTCGAGGATCGGCTTGCCGATGACATAGAAGGGGCCAGCGCGAAGCTCTTCTACCTCCGCGAGGGCAGCACTCATCTGTCTCTCCCAGTAGAGGCTGGCACGGGCCAGGATCATCGACTCCTCCGCATCCAAGTCCTCCCCGGCGAGCTTCTCCAGCTGGACTGGGATCTTCGCGTAGTCCTTGCCCGACCAGGCCCGAGAGAGCGCACGAAATGGGTTGCCTACGGGGACTGGGATGTAATCGGACAGCCTTGCGTAACGGTACTCGGCCTGCAGGCAGAGCACTGCCATGGCGGTGCTGTAGATCCTTCCACCTTCCACGCCCCAGGTAACCTCCGGATCCCAGGACCCCTTCGCCGAACCCTTGTCTCGCTGAGCCGAGATCAAAGAGTCTTCCAGGGCAGTGGACCAGGTCTTCCAGACTTCGTCGCCACCTTTCTGCCAGAGAGCCTGCGAGGCGAGATTCCAATAGACCAGGTCACGGGCCTTCTCATCCGACCAGTCCGGCAAGAGCTTGATAAGGAGGTCGGTCTGCAACTCGAGGTACTGCCGCCGGCCACGCCCGCCATCCAAGAGAATGTGGGCGTACAGTGCTCCAGCAGTCAGTGCCTCGGACTGCTCGGGCGGGAAGGCTCGCTCATGAGAACGGTCTCGCCGCGGGGTAACAGTGCCTCTCCGCAAGTATCCGCTGCGACCGTTGTCCTTGTCCGTACGGTCCATGAGCCATTGCCTGCCAGTCTCCATCTGCACAGGATGGACTTCCAAGCCAAAGCAAGCGGCAAGGCTGAGCACCTGCAGAGCCAGGGCCGTTACCGAACCATCCGCATCCTCCCCTTGTGCCTCGTAGCGCCAACCTGATTCGGGGCTGCGGTGGTAGCGGATATAGTCCACGCAGAGTTGCGCGGAGCGTGCCAGCTCCTCCCCCCCACTCATGCCGTAGGCCTCGATGATCGCCAAGCTACCGAGGAGGTGATCGTAAATGGCTCCCTCGTGCTCACTCTCGCCGAGGAATCCGGAACCATTCATACTGCCCTTGTCCTGCAACCCATCGAGCCAGCTCAAGCCCTTGGCTACCACCTTGCGATGGCTGCCCTCGTTGGGACTATGGCCATCGGCAAGAAATGCCAGCAAGACCAGGCCGCTGATCCCTACATCGTGCTCAGGCTGCCCCAGGCCATCGGTTTCTCGCCCAGGGGGGTCTTGCTCGAAGAATGAATCCGCATCCCAACGGCCATCCGGGCTTTGATGCTCCGCCAACCAGGTCAATCCCAGTTTGATAGCCTTGGAGGCCTTGCGGTTCTTGAGATTGGCAGCGCCTTTCTCGCGACCGGCGATGAGAAAACGCGCGCGATCGGCGCGCAGGGACTCTTCGGCTCTTGCCGTGGCTAAGCCACCCTCCTGCTGTGCGAGCAAGGGGGACGCAATTGCCAGGGCGCCGAAGAATGGTGAGAGGACAGTTCTTCTGAACATGGCGGGTGAAGGCTAAGGACCCTGTCCAGAGGAGGCCAGTGGCCGCATGGACTCCATACCCAAAAAACACATGTCTTGGACATGGCTTGCAGCTACCGCCCAGACGGGCAAGGGATCACCTGGGGGTATGCACTAGTTCGACCGCGAGATCCTTGTCCGGGCCGTGACAGAGGGCACAGGTTTCGGCTCCGGTTGGGCTCGTGTTGATGTCAATGTGAGCGCTGGCCGAATTCGAATCGTGGCAAGAACCACAGACGATCCCCCAGGATCGAGTGAAGAGATCCTGCCCGCCAGGATGCTGCCTGGGCATGGGCTCCTGCCATGAGTCGCTACCGACCCCATGGCACGATTCACAATCGCTGGTAGAGCCTGGCGTCACAGGGAATCCAACCTGGTCGTACATGTGCGAGCTGAAGTTGTTTGGATAACCAAACCCGAAGCCGACCACCGTGTAGCTAGATGCCTGAGCCAGGTCCTTACCTTGGTGAATCTTGTGCAGCATGTTGCGGAAATCGATGCTGACTTCAGAGGTCGCAGGTGCGTTTGCTGCAACGTATCGTGGACGGTCTTCCGCTCCCGCAACACCGTGGCATTGCAAACAACCCTCATAGCCCCGGCGACCACCTCCGTGAAACTGTATGTCGTCGTGACACTTATAGCAGTTGTCCGGGGATGAGATGATCCTGTCGGGTTGGATGGAGCTCGCCGAACCCACCAAGAAGTCGTGCCTGGTGGATGGAGTCGCATCGCTGTAGGAGGTGGTCTCGCCGATCACCGAGAACTGCACGCTGCGCACGGCGCGGATGTCCACACTGTAGGTGCCGTCAACGATCGGCAGGCCCAGCCATTCGCCCCAGTCCTGTCCAAGTCCCGGCGATTCGTTGTGAGTGCCGGGAAAGACCGAAGGCATTACAAAGTCGGTGATGTAGAGGGCAAGGACCGCATTACCGTCCCCGAACTCGATCAGCTCAGTGATCGTCCCGGTAGGAAGCGCGAGACTGTAGTCGACCCCTTCGACCTTGGTCACCATGGAAGCCACAGCCACGCTGGCACCAGCGGCATGTGCCACACGCAAACCGGGCGCGTAGCTGCGCGTTGTCTGCGAGGAGAACCAAAGGCGGTCGCCATCCACCCACTGCACCTTCAGATACTCTTCCTGACCCAGGACGCCATCCTCGATAACAATGAAATCATCCCGGGCAAAGAGAGCTCCCCCTCCGGGATTGAGATCGATGTAGTTCTGAAGGGCTGTGCTATCCACCGCCAAGGTATCGCTGGCGCCGACTCCCGTGCGCACCATGATTTCAGTCATAGCCCCGGGAAGATTCCAATGCGGCGTTCGCGAGGTCATGAAGACATCACCGTTGGATAGCGTCGAGTCACCCATGAACTCATAGTGGATGAGTTGCGGCATGTTGATCGTGTACGGTTGAGCTCCGGTGAGCGCTGCCGATGGGATCGATGTGGCGAGAATCAGATTGGAATTGCTGCTAGGACCGGCAATATCCCCCTCGAAGCGCGCGAGCTCGCTGGGATCGATGTCATTGCCCATGTCGTCCTGCAGAGTGAAGGTGATCGCGATCTTCTCCCCTGGGTCGATGCTGCCGTCCGCATCATTGACCCCAGCCTCATCAACCGAGGTAATCTCGAACCTTGTTCCGGCTGTCAGAGCGGGATTGACCAAGGGATGCAAGTGTGCATCCATCACATCCAGAGGTAGGCCCGAGGCTGCGTGGCAGAAGGTGCATGCAGAATCGTCGTTCTGCGGCGGCATGGACTGGAGGTTGGCCACGTAGGGACGATCGAAAACCCAATCGTCGTGGCAAGAGCCACAGGCCATCCGAGAAGGCTGTGTGTAGATCAAGTTGCCCTGTGCGGGGGCAGGCAAGGGGCCGGCGCCATCCGGATCCCCGTGACACTTCTCACAAGAGATCGCTCCACTGCGCATGGCGTCCTCCTTGCCCTGATCGGTGGGGCTCAGTGCCGAATAGCCAGTGTCCCGAGGCATGGGAGACGAGAGCGCGGGCCAGACGGGGAATTGCACATGCGAGAAGTCATTGACCGAATTGCCAAAGCCAACGATCTCGTAGGGAACCGGTGTTGCACCGTAGTTGCGAGAGCCATCAGAGTTGGTGGTCACGCCTAGAACGGAGGGCAAGTTCGCACCGCTATGCAGCTTGTGAATCAAGACCTTGAAGTCCACAGTCACATTCGGCGTGCCACCCGCAGCGGATGGCACGTTCCTATCCTCGGAACCGGCGGTGTGACAGAGCAGGCAATTGACGATATCGAGACGGTTGTCACCGTGGATACGGAGTTCACTATGACATTGGTTGCAATTGGCCTGAGTGACCACTTCGCGTGGCTCGATCACCGCCGCACCGGCAAAACGAAAATCAAACGAAGCGTTGGCGGGATCACGAACAATGTCTGACCCGACCATATAGTCTTTGCGCAGCTCGAGCCCGACAGTGTAAGTGCCCTGCAGGAGTGGCTGACCAGTGAGCTCACCAATCGTAAAGGTCGGCGTGTCGTTTAGAGGCGCCAGATAAGTGGCAGGGATCGGGAAGGCGAAGGCATATACAAACCCTCCACCCGCTGGCTTGGCTCGGCTCAAGACATCGCCCTGCGCCGAGATGACCCGTTGATAGTTGAAGGTCGGCCCGGAGACATAAATCGATCCACGGTCCAGGTCCATGAGGCTGAGCTTGTCTCCGGCGTCGCTCTCAACCTCGAAGGAAACGCTGACGATATCGCCAACCTGAAAGGACCCATCCACGCCCGAAGCTCCGGAGACCCCGGTAATGCTCGCATTCAGACCCGGAAGGCTGGAGAAGGGTGGTAGCGCGCTTCCTGGTGGCGGCGTGGGGCCAGAGATAAAGATGTTATCGCCGTCGTCGCTGCAGCCTGGCAGCAAGAGAGCCAGCAAGAGCAGCAGGTAGAGAATCCGACTAGAGGTCGTGTGCATCGAGGGAACCATGGTGACGTCGAAGAAATTGCTGTGCTTGGCGGTTCGGTCAGCGGTGGCAAGAAGTGCACTGACTTCCGTTGTCCGGGTGCGGTAGAGGAGCGGTTAGCCCTGCACCATGGCATTGGCGGCAGTTCATGCTCGGCAGGTGATCCGAGGGGAGGCGCATGGCCATATTGTGACTGGGAGTGCCCTTGTGGCAGGTAAAGCAACCCTCCCCCTGCAGGGGCTGGTGGCAGGAAACGCAATGCCGGTTGCGCGGACTCCCGAAAGAGGCGCGATGGCTGCGAGGCTCGGTGTTTTCGTGGCAACGGCTGCAAAAATCTCTGCGGTGACAGGTCACGCAGTTGCTGCGGTCAATCGACACCATGAGCCCATGAGTCCGGCGCCTCCAGGTGTTGGTATGATTGCGTGGCGCCTCGCGCTGATGACAAGCCTGGCAGCTGAGCTGTTCGTCATGACAGAGCTCGCAGCGATCGACACTCAGCTCACTCTCTGAGCGAACAACCTGACCATGCAGAACATCCCAAAGGCGCTCGTGCTTCGGTGGGATCCAATTCTCATCGATTTGGCTGTGACAGCTCGAGCACTCAGTGGGTTTGCCCCGACCAACATGGCAATCCATGCACTCATCCTTGGTGACAGCCGACTCGGCCGGAATCTGACTGCTCTCACCCACAGCACCATGACAGTCCGCACAAGTTATCTGATAGAGGTAAACGTGCGTACGATGCGTAAAGAGCACTTCTTCAGAGACTCTCGCCTGGCCAGTGGCCTTGTACTCACCTGACTCGTCGAAGAAGGACGCCGCACGCCTCTCTATTGGCTTCGACCAATCAAAATCTCCGTGACAGGATTCGCAGAGCTGCAGACTCGGCATGCCCGCAGAATCGCCTTGATCAACTTGATCGTGACAGCTGATGCAAGTCATACCGTCGAGCTGCATATGCAGCCCATGATCAAAGCTTGGCTCCTGATCGCTGGGCCCGAGCAAGAAGCAGGCACCCAAGAAGAGGCAAGTTCCCAGGGCAAGCATCCGCCCGCGCAAGCTGCCGTCCTTTCGCCTCAGAAAGTCCATATCACCCTCGCATCGAATTCGTGGTAGTTCTCATCAGAGGCATGTTCGTACTCATAGCCAAAGGTAAAACGGAACGGCGTAGCCTTGTAGTCACCGCGAACATAGAAAGTACGAACCCGCTCTCGCTCCCGTCCTGACTGCAGGTCGTCCTTGTAGAGCGAGTAGTCAGACCCTAGCGAAGTACGAATGCGCTCGTTGAACTGCATGCTCAGATCCGCGCCATAGCTCACTACATCTTCGCCTTCTTCCGTGCCCCAGTAGTCGAGAGGTAAGCTCAAGCTCAATCCTTCCACACCGAGGTCCTCGAAGTCCGGGGAGACGAAGAAGCGAGTGAAGTCGCGATTGAACTCACCCTCGTCGTCCGAATCAGTCACACGACGAATCGCAGTCCCGCCGCTCAAGAAAAAGTGGTCACCGAAACCCTTGGTGACCTCGGTTTGGAATTGGTAGTACGGGTAATAGTCGAAGGCCGAGTCAAAGAAAGGGTCAAACTCGGTAGCCAGCGCCCGCTGAGTCTTGAATAACTGGTAGTACTGCACTCGCAATTGCAGATCCCAGTCCTCGAGGTAGTTGCTGCTCTGCACTTGCAAGTCGCGGCTTTCACCCTCGAGAAAGCTGTAATTGCTACTCAGCTGTGTATGCGTCCCAAAGTTCTGCCAGAGACCCAGGCCGTAGAAGGAGTTCTTCTCCTTGTCCGGCCGCGAGCTCAAGTCATCGTGAGCCAAAGTCCAATCAAACCGAACTCGGCTTCCCTTCCAGAGCTTCGAGCTGAGGAATGCCCCGGCGATAAAGTCGCCGTCATTGGATGACTCATAGATGTGATTCTGCACACCGGCGAATCCACCTACCTTGACCTTCTGCTCCCCCCACTCCTTGCTCTCGAGTCGACCGCCATCGAAGTAGAGCACGATTGGAGTCTCAAAAATGGCCTGTCGACCGATGCGAGTCATGGACACAGGCTCCAGCCGATGCAGATCCACGTAGGCCTCATAGACCTCACCATGCACTTCGTTGTCGTAGGTCTCACTGATCCCATTCAGTGAGTTGTTCGAGTTGGCACCGTCGAGATCCCAATCCGCATAGCCGAGAAAATGACCCGTTAGCGGATGCTTCTCCTCATCACCGAGGGATAGAGCCAACATGCCAAGAAGGTCGTTGTCGTTGCCTGCACCCTCGTCCTTGCGGTAGCGGTAACGCAAAGACAGACTTCCACGCACGAAGTCCTGTGCTGCCTCGATAATCGTCGGCTCAGGGCCCGACAAGACCCCTGCCACCCGATCTGGCCCCTGTGGATCAGTCCGAGGCAACCCCTCCTCCGGCGCCCGCCCGGTCTGAGTTCTCCGTCGCAAGGTCTCGGCCGCGCGCTCAGGACCCTGCGGATCCGGCCTCGGATCCTGAGGGTCCTGCTTGGGCTTCTGCTGACCTGGATTGACCAAGTCCGGCTTAGGTTGCACAGGCACAGGCTTGGGAGGGTCATCAGGCGGCTTTTTCACGCGCTGCACTTCCGGCATGGAACGTTGCAGGATTTCGGCAGCCCGATTCGTCGGATCAATCTTGCCTGGCTTTGCATCCCCGGTGGCCTTCTTCTTCGGATCCTGGGGCAGAGGGTCAGCCTTCGCCGGATCGCCCTTCCCTTGCTTCTTCGGATCCTGAGGCAGGGGGTCAGCCTTCGCCGGATCGCCCTTCTTTTGCGTCTTCGGATCCTGCTTTGGCGCGCCCTTCTTCTTCGGATCCTGGGGGACCGGGTCCGACTTGGCCGGATCCTGCATGAATGTCATCGAGCCCAGACAGATCATCGAGTGATCTTCTGCACCGAACCCCGACGCAATGCCGAGGCAATCGAACAGCAGGAGAATCCATGGAAGACTGCCCATGAGGGTGGGGTAGGGGGGATGCGTTACCTCCCACCCACACGCAAGTCTTCGAGAACTTTCGGCTGTCGTTGGCTATCACTCAGCACAACATGGCAAGCCTCGCAATCCTGAGTCAGGATAGTGCCTTGACGATCCTTGTGTTTTCCATCGTGGCAACGGAAACAGCCAAAGTGATTGTTCAATCGTCGATACGAGTCCCAGTACAGCTTTCGGTCCGGATAGACATTTCGGCGCCAGATCTTCACCAGCTCGTCAATGCTGGGCTCGAGTAGAGCCATGGTCTCCGCCGCAAGATTGCCATCCTTGACGTAGGCATCCTGCAGAAAGCGCCGGATGCCTTCTGCCACGTTCTCTCGCGTCCAGTCCTGGACCAAGGCCTCCACCGCGTGCTTCTTGATGAAGGGGAGCTCGCGGGAAACCAGGCCATATGCCATGGCCTCATCCACAGCCTCTGGGGCGCGCACGAATTCATGAGCTGCCCGATTGTGGCAATCGTTGCAATCCATGCGACGCATGACCCCCTCGGGCGGATTGTCGAAGTCGACACCCTCAGCGACGAAGATCTTCTCCTCTCCATCGCCATGCTTCACCCGCATCCAAGGCACGGAAGTCTCCACACCAAAGGGCTTGTTACTATAGGCCTCGCCCTCCGGGTCCGTGCTTACGAATTCGAGAACCGTGTCAGGATGGGCATGCCAATGGATTCCCGCCACGGTGCCGTCGGGAGCCGTTCCACCGCGCCGCATGAGCAGCACATTGGTAAGCTCCGTATTCTCGGCGTTCTCCATGAAATGGGGACGCACGATCATCTTGGTACCGAGGTGCTTCTCCGGCCAGTGACAGGTCTCGCAGGTTTCGCTGGCGGATCGGAGATTGTGAACAGGAGTGGGAATCGGGCGCGAATAGTCATCGGTGATGACTCCAATCAGCTGGTTAACACCGTTCAGCTTGGACTTGATGAACCAATCAGCGCCCGGGCCAACATGACAGGCCACACACTCCACGTTCGCGTGCGGGGAAAACTGGTAAGCCACATACTCGGGCTCCATCACTTGATGGCAGGCAGTTCCGCAGAACTGCACCGAGCTCATGTACTCAACGCCCGCGTAGCCCACCATACCGACACCGGCAAAGTTGAGAACGGTGATCGCCACCACCGCTCGGGCCAGATACATGGGCTTATCGGCGAGGGCTTCGACACGCTTTCGCAGGTGTCGACGGTAGACCACGAGTCCCATCGGGATCATGGCGATGCCCGCGATGAACATGACTGGCAGGAGCACCGCAACGACGATTCCCAGGTATGGCCCCCCCCAGATGCCCTGTGCCTCGAGCACATAGGCTGTCATCACACCCAACACTGCCAGCGCGGCCAGATGCACGCCGAGCCAAGAGATCCAGTTGGAGCGCAGCAGCTTCACGAATCTGCTGATCGCGCCACCCTGCTTGCTAGCAGGCTTGGCCTCAGCCACCGTTTCCTCAGATTGGTCCATGCAAGTTCTTCTTTCTGCGGGAGAGTGTCCGACCAGGGAGAGCGTGGCCTGCTGATAATCCCAGCGGAAGGGCCACTAAATCAGTGCGGCAAAGAGCTTAGGTCCGTTGAGCCTGACCCTCAAGTGAAGCAAACTGCGGCTCCGTACTGGCAACATGCAGGCTGCCGCAGGATTTCACAGGACCTCCACCGAATTGATACATCTGATGGAAACTCGACAAAGCGCGCGCCGGAATCCGCTTCTACTTGGCTACCCGGCCCCCGTCCGGTAAAGCTCCCGCCACTCATTCGCCAGACCCCGCACAAAAACCCCCATGCACGAATCAGGCCGCTCCCTTCTGGACGCTTGGATCACGGCGATCAATGACCGCGCCGTGGAAGATCTACTTCCTCTCTACAACGAAGGCGCGGTGGTCCTACCGACCTTCGCGCCGAAGATCGCGGATGACCCGCAGGCGATTCGCGCCTACTTCGAGAACCTGGCCAGCCGCTCCGAGTTTGGAGTCAAGCTTGACGAGAACAGTTTCCGCGAGCAGCGCATCGGCTATCTATCGGTGATTTGCGGGCTCTACGCATTCACCCTTGGCGAAGGCAAAGACACGAAGTTCTGGGCATCGCGTTTCAGCTTCGTGCTCGATCTGTCGCAGGAGCATCCAATCCTGCACCACCACTCCTCGGCTCTGCCGAAGAGTGGCAGCTAGGTGCGCCCTACTCAGAGGTCCCGGCGAAACTCGGTCACAACGCCGAAGACCATCGCACGGAATCCCCTCACCTCTCCAGACTCGATCAGAAACTCACCTTCGTCGCTTGGGTCCGAGACCGAGCTAGCCAACTGGCAGTGATCCACTCCTTGCGAGCTGCGCATGAATCCGAGTTGAACCGCGCCGATGTTGCCAACCAGTCGGCCATCGCGCAGTTCCACCGCAATCGTCCCCCAGTGCTTGTCGCTGTACTGGCCTGCGTACTTCTCGAGCTCGAGGCTCAGATCTTCAGCTGTGATTGCTGAGGACGAATCTGTAGACGATGCAGAACGGGCTGAGACGCGCCGGCTCCGCCGCTTGGCCATGACCAGTCGCTCCTTGGGCTCCAGAGGGATCATGCGATCCAGAACCTCTGCCAACATCTCCATGGCCGCAGCCACCCCAGGGCCACTCGTATTTGCCAGGTAACCAGCACCCAGGTCGTGCTCTGGCAAGAAAACCATGTACGAACTCGCACCCGTGTAACCACCACCGTGGGCGTAGACCTTCTCGCCGCGGAACTCGCCCATCATCCAACCCAAGCCAAATCCGGTCTGGGTGGTGTCAGGGCCGGACTCACGCGGAGTGGCCAAGCTCGATTGCTCTTCCTGCATCTCCATGGCAAGGCCAGCATCAAGGATGACCTCATCGCCGATGCTGCCCATACCGAGATTGAGCAGGAGCCAACGTGACATGTCCTTGGCAGTGGTGCCCATCCCGCCGGCCGCGTGCATGGTCGAATCGTTCTTTCGCTGTGGACTGAGCACCGGACCCTTGGCACTGGCCAGCATGGGAAAGGCCGCGTCCGCGTCCCCGTAGAGCTTGCTCGCATAGGCAGAGGTGCGGAGCATCCCAGCTGGCTCGAGAATGCGCTTGGCCAGGTAGTCTTGCCACTTCTCCCCGCTCGCAGCATGGACGACCCGACCGGCAAGAGTGAAGTGGACATTGCTGTAGGAAGTGCGGCCGCGGGGCTCCTCCATAGCTAGAAAATGGTAGTAGCGGTCCTCGGTGATCTCCCCCGTATAGGCATCCAGGAAGACCGCTGGGGCCGAGTTCACTCCCGCTGCGTGACACAACAGATCACGAACCGTGATCGTCTTGGCCGCCTCTGCATCGGCGAGCTGGAATCGAGGCAGGTACTTCTGCACTGGCTCGTCCAAGTCCACCTTGCCCGCCTGCACCAGAGTCTGCACCGCCATGGCCACATAGGTCTTGGTAATGGAAGCGATGTAGAAACCCGTGTCCGGAGTCACCGGGTTGCCCTTCTCGTCGCGCACACCGTAAGTATCCAGGTGAACGATCTCGCCGTCGCGGACGACGACAAAGGAAAGGCCAGGGAGCTGGACGCTTTCAAAGACAGGAGTCCATTCCTCGAGCAGTCCTTCGAGCTCCATCGCCTTGGGAAAGTCGGCGTTGGTGGAGGCTGGCTCCTGGGGAGCCGCGGGCAGGCTGCTGGCGAGGGCGAGGAGAAAGGGGAGGTACTTGATCGAGACTGTGGCCATGGTTTCCTGCTGCCTTGAACTCGAAGGCGGACTTCTTGCCGCCTATTCGTGCGTTCGGTGATTCAGAGCTATGAATCACTGAGCGGCAGGATTCGACTCAAGCGAAGGGAGGAATTAATCCCCATCCGCCCCCGTAGCCTCAGGCCTCCGCAGCCCAGATCTGGTGCCGTTGACTAGCTGCATCGTGGAGGATCTCTTCCTCAGGGCGATCCCAGAAGAAGTTCTTCTCTCCGAATGCGGGCTTCAGATCGTCGAGCCAGACCGCCTTTGTGTCGTACTCGGCAAGAGCTACCTGATTGCTCCAGCGCGGCTTTCGTCCTTGAAGACACTTGAGGACGAAGACCTTTCGCCCGGCAATATCGGCGACTCCATCGATGCACATCTTGCCCGGATTAGCGGACATGCTCGGTCCGCGGACGGTGCGCGCCAATCCGGAGACCTGGCTGTAGGCATCGCTGAAGATCTCATATGCCCTGGCCAAGGGGAGCTCGAAGTAATGGTGCGCGCCTGTGTCTCGCTCGACAAACATGTAGTACGGAACCGCTCCGTTCTCCACCTGCATCTGCCAGAGTTTCGCCCAGTCGTCGGCGCGATCATTCACATGTCGGATCAGGGGGGCCTGACAGCGCACGGTCGCACCAGTGGCCACAATCCTACGCAGGGCTTCCTTGGCGATATCTGTTTCGAGCTCGGCCGGATGGCTGTAATGGGCCATGAGCGCCAAATGGCGACCGGAGGCAACGACTCTCTCGAAGAGGCGCAGTAGATCATCCGCATCCGGGTCGGTGACAAAACGCTGCGGCCAGTAGGCAGGAGCCTTGCTGCCGATGCGGATCGTGCGCAGTGAATCCAGGTCGGAGTTCAGTAGCAAGTCGATGTAGCGACTGAGGATAGCTGTGCGCATGACCAGAGGATCGCCGCCGGTGAAGAGCACATCGCTCACCTCCGGATGCTTCTTCAGGTAGCGGAGCAGAGGCGCCGCCTCCTTCTCGAAGAACTTGAGATCCTCGATGCCCACGAACTGTGCCCATCGAAAGCAGTACGTGCAGTACGTGTGACAGGTCTGACCCTGTGCCGGAAAGAACAGCAGGGTCTGCCGATACTTATGCTGCATGCCTCGCATGGCTTCGCCAGCCAGGCTGGGAACGTTCTTCTCGAGCTGACCGCCGGGATGTGGGTTCAAGCCAACCTGGATCTCCTGGGCGAGGGCCTTGACCGCCTTCTCCTCGGCTCCAGAGGCTATGAGTGCTCGCATGCGCTCGTAGTCCTGCTCATCCAGCATCCCCCTCTGGGGAAAAGTGAGTTGGAAGATGGGATCGTCTGGCGCCCGCGACCAGTCGATGAGCTCATCGACGACGTAATTGTTGACCCGGAAGGGCAGGACGGCAGACACCACATTGATCGCCTCTCGAACCTCAGCGGACAGGCTCCGAACCTGAGGGATCTTGTCCAATTGCTTGCGGTGAAAGACTTGGTAGGTCTGGGCTGACTTCACGTTCAGGCCTCCGGGGAGTCGGGGGAAAAAAAAGGGCAGCCGAACGGTGCTGCCTCATCGAGCCATTTTGGCGAGAGTGTATTTCGCGGGGACGAAACCAGGGTGCATACCCCTACTCCAACTCTGCATTCATTCTCGGGCTCACGGCCTTAGCCGCAAGACCTTTCCACGTAACCGCTAGGCGGCTTAGCGGTCAAAGCGCAAACGCTCATCTTGCGGGCCTCATACGTAACACCGAATCCTAACCAGAGCCCGATGTCAGCCCGAGGCTTAGAGAGACGACTCCGCTCTGAGAATCCTCGGCGTTCTGCTTCCGGAGGCAGCCAGTGAGGCATGGATAAGTGCTCAGAAAGCCGACAGTCCGGAGGACAAAACCCGGATCAGCGATCAGGTCCCTCCGGAATTCGGTCGATACAGCGGGTTCTCCCTGTCAGGGATTACCGCAGCCCCCATGAACATCATTAGTGACCTCTCATCACTCGAGCGCCGTCGTCGCGAAGTCCTTGCCCGCTGCGAGCTCGTCACTCCCCTGCCCGCAACCGTCACCCGTGTTCTCGGCATCCTCGGCGATCCGCAGGCCGAAGCCTGCGAGCTGGAAGCGCAACTCGCCATGGACCCTGCCCTGGCCGCACGCCTCCTGTCCATGGCCAATTCGCCCCTCTACGGCCTCGGTGGCGAAATCAGCGACCTCGGAAGAGCGATCGTCGTTATCGGTTTCTCGGGCATCCGCAGCCTGGTACTAGCCTCGGGTATCTCGCAGGAGTTCCAGAGCGACTACTCCAGATACGGGCATGACCACCAGGGACTCTGGCGGCATTCGATTGCAGTTGCGGCCGCGGCCCGAAGCCTGGCGAAACACATCAAACTCAACAGCCAGAGACGAGAGCAGCTCTTCGTGGCAGGACTCCTACACGACCTGGGCAAGATGGTGCTAGTCAGCTTTCTGAACGAAGACGGTGAGGATCTGCCAGGCGAGGATGATCTAGCGGAAGAACTGCGCCGCTTTGGTGTGCACCATGCCGAGGCCGGGGTGCTCATCGCCGCCAAGCTAGGCCTCGGTGAGTCGATCATGAATCTGATCGGCGAGCATCACCACATCGAGCCGGTGGACTCGGAGGAGATGGCCGACAATCTAGCCCTGCTGCGGCTAGCCCAGGCCTTTGCCCACGAATCGGGGCTCGGCTATGCGCAAGGAAGAGCTCCCAAGGCTGAATTCCGGCCGGCAGACATGAGTCTCCTCCATCTTGGGGATGCTGCCTGGGAAGCGGCCAGAGCGGCGATGGAGACGGAGGTCCAGAGCGCTCTCGCTGCCATGGCAAGCCTTTCCGGCGAGTGATTGGGGCAAATCCCGTTACCGGCCTGCCTGCTGGTCTATGCTGGCACCGCCCCCAGTCCAGGCACGAGGAAGTCCGTGCCGAAATCTCCCTGCGCACATGGCTCATACGCTT
>JAJFFD010000181.1 GCA_021776805.1 Planctomycetota bacterium | reverse complement strand
CGCAGTAATTCGACGATGTTCGGGTGGCGCAGGCTGGCGAGACTGCGCGCCTCCAACTCGAAGCGGCGGCGCGCTTCCGCCGAGTCCAACCCCTGCCTCATGACCTTGATGGCGACCGGCTTGGCGGAGCCATCATTGCTGGCTCGGTAGACATTGCTCATGCCGCCGGAGGCGATGCGAGCATCGACGCGGAGCTCACCGATCCTGCTGCCGATGAGGGCATCCGCGTCCTCGGCTGGGCCGCGCAACCAGTTCATGGCGGGGCTCGCCAAGATCTCCGTGGGCGACTGTTCTGCATCGAGCATGCGCCGCAGGGTGAGGGCGAGCTCCTCGTCATCGACAAGCTGGGTATCGACGAATTCGTCGCGCTCTGCCTTCGGCAGGTCCATCGCCTCATCGAAGAGGGTCTTCATCCGTTGCCAGCGATCAGCTTCCATGGCCTTCCTCGTTCTCGATCTTGCTCTGCAACCAGGCACGGGCCAGGCGCCAGCCGCGCTTGACGGTTCTTGGGGAGATCTCCATGGCCGCAGCTGTCTCCTCGACGTTGAGGCCAGCAAAGAAGCGCAGCTCGACGATACGACCCAGGGACTGGTCCTGGGCCTTGAGCTGTTCCAAGTGCTCGTCGATGGTGAGCAGGTGCCCGGCTCGATCCTGCTCGACGGGATCGAACTCCAGGCGGCGAGATCGCTGCCGAGAACGCTTGTCCGCAGTGCGCATGCGCGCGTGCTCGATGAGGATACGGCGCATGGCGGTGGCAGCCATGGCCATGAACTGCGGGCGCAGCGAATCCTCGAGGGCCCTAGACTTGATCAGGCGCAGCCAGGCCTCGTGCACCAGCTCGGTGGGTTGCATGGTGTGCTCCGGCCGCTCGCTGGACATGGCCGCGGCGGCCAGGCTGCGGAGCTCCGCATAGAGATTCTCCAGGACTACCTGCTGATCAACGGGTGGGTCGCTTTTCTTCGGTGAGCCTGGCCCCATATGAGCCCCTTCTACGCACAGGTGGGTCCGATCAAAGGAAGCAATCCAGCAAGCGGCAGATAGCAGACAAGAACTCGACGCGGGGTCTGCAAAGGGACAGCCTGCGTACCGCCCTAGCATCGAATAAGAATGAACGCGGAGCGGGCCCTGCTTGCATGCGCCGGGGTCGCAGGGCAAGGTGGTCCGCAATGTGCGGAATCATCGCCGTGCTGCGCCGCAAGGCGCGCCGCCAGCCCCCGACAAGATCCCTGATCGAGCAGCCCCTGCGTTGGGCCTTGGGTCTCGACATCTCTCCTGATGCAGATGGTCTGCAGGATAGCCTGGCCGAGGCAGCCCAGGCTCTCGCCAGCATCGACAACCTGCTGAAGGGCCCCCCGGGCATCCATTTCCTGCGCGACGCGGGAGAATGGGCCGCAGAGATGGACTCGGAGCTGGCGGAATTCGAGGGCAAGTTGGAGGACCTGGAGTTCCAGCTGGACAAGGGCAGCATGTCCTTCAGCAGCACCGAGCTGGAGAACTTGAACGCGGGGATCATCACCCTCCATGACAAGATCTGGGCGATTCGCCGGGATCGACTGCCGACGGCGAAGGAAGTCCTTCGGCTAGCAGGACCCAAGGCGGGTGAGGCCGCCATCGCCGCCTTCGACTCGGTGCAGACCGCCCTCAGCGCCCTCGACCGCCTCGAGGTCCGTGGGCGAGATTCGGCTGGCCTCCATATTCTCGTGACCGGTCACGGCCTGGATCTGGAGAGTCCTGAGCTGCGAGAGCTGGCCAGTGGTCGAGTCGCTGACGAGCTCTTCGGCAATCGAGCACTGCGGATCAGCGAGGGCTCGATCTGCTTCGTCTACAAGCGGGCGGCGGAGATTGGCGACCTGGGCGACAACGTGGCGGCTCTGCGGCGGGCGATCTC
This sequence comes from Planctomycetota bacterium, assembly GCA_021776805.1. GTDB lineage: Bacteria > Planctomycetota > UBA1135 > UBA1135 > UBA2386 > JAJFFD01. The sequence goes on along the minus strand of JAJFFD010000181.1, from coordinate 6,717 downwards.
AGGGGACGAGCTTCTGCACCTGGCACTGCAGTCAGCGGATGCAGAGGCCACGGTGCTCGGACATACACGCTGGGCCAGCGTCGGAATCATCAGCGAGGCGAATGCGCACCCTCTCAATCAGGAGGAGTCGGCGCAGCACAGCGCGCCCTACGCGGTGGCCGCGCTCAACGGTGACGTGGACAACTTCGTCAAGTTGAGCGAAGAACACGACCTGAGCTTCCATGAGGAGATCACTACCGACGCCAAGGTCATCCCCAGCCTGGTTTCCCGACGACTGGCTGCCGGTGACGAGATCACTTCTGCCTTTCGCCAGGTAGTCGCTTCCTTCGAAGGATCCGTCGCCATCGGCATGTCCACCGCCGGCGCTCCAGATCAGCTGCAATTCGCCCTCCGTGGCAGTGGTCAAGCCCTGTACCTTGGCCTGTCGGAAGACAGCTTCGTAGTGGCCAGTGAGCCTTACGGGGTCATCGAAGTCTGCGATCGCTATCTGAGAATGGATGGTGAGACGCCGGGCAATCCACGCAACGAGGCAGGCAGCCGTGGGCAGATTGTGAGCATCACTCGCGAGCATGCTGGCGAACTCGAGGGCATCGCACGCTACGCCTACGACGGCAGTGAGTTGAGTTTGAGCGAAGAGGAGTTGGTCAGCCCGGACATCACCACCCGTGACGTGGACCGTGGGACCTTCAGTCACTATCTGCTCAAGGAGATCACCGAATCGCCGCGCTCCTTCCGCAAGACTCTGCGTGGCCGCATCCGCGAGGATGACGGGCATCTCCATGTGCTCCTCGGCAATGAGACTCTGCCTCAGACCCTATGCCAGAAGCTGCAGGCCGGCACGATCCGACGCATTCTGGTGATCGGCCAGGGCACGGCCGCCGTGGCGGGGACTGGCGTGCAGGCCGCCATAGCCAAGTCCCTGATCGATACGGATATCAGCGTACAAGCCCTGCCGGCCACGGAGCTGTCCGGCTTTCAAATGCGCCCGGACATGTCGGACAGCCTGGTGGTGGCCATCAGTCAGTCCGGCACGACCACCGACACGAATCGCACCGTCGACCTGGTGCGCAGCCGCGGTGCCATCGTCGTCGCCATCGTCAATCGCCGCGCCAGCGATCTCACCGATAAGGCCGATGGCGTGCTCTACACCTCGGACGGTCGTGATGTGGAGATGAGCGTCGCCTCCACCAAGGCCTTCTACGCGCAGATCGCCGCGGGCTTTCTGCTGGCCTCCGCTCTGGCGCACGAGCTGGGCTGTGCCGACGAAGAACGAGAGCGAGAGGTTCTCAGCGCCCTGCGCGATATCCCGGCGGCCATGGAACGCGGCATCGCCAAGCGACCGGAGATCGCCAAGGCAGCGCGCAGCTTTGCCTGCGGGCGACGCTATTGGGCCGTGGTTGGTAACGGCCTCAATCGCATCGCCGCGCAGGAGATCCGCATCAAGCTCTCCGAGCTCTGCTACAAGTCGATCTCCTGCGACGCCACCGAGGACAAGAAGCACATCGACCTGTCCTGTGAGCCCTTGATCCTGGTCTGCGCTGCGGGCCTGACCGGATCGACCGCGGACGACGTGGCCAAGGAAATCGCCATCTACCGAGCTCACCGGGCCCTGCCCGTGGTCATCGCCAGCGAAGGGGAGAACCGCTTTGACAAAGCTTGTCAGGTGATCAGCATGCCGGTGGTGCATCCGGACCTGGCCTTCATTCTGTCGGCGCTCGGCGGCCACCTGTTTGGCTATGAGGCAGCCCTCGCCATCGATGCCCTGGCCAAGCCCCTGCGCCTGGCGAGGGCGGCCATCGAAGACCTGGTGCACCTGCATCACAGTGGCGAGGAGCTGTTCAACGCCTTGGCGCCGAAGCTGGTCGAGCAAGCTGCCGCCTTCTACAAGGACCTGCGCGCCGGCGACCATGATGGGCAGCTGGAGGCGAGAACCGCTGTCGAGCTCAGTTCGCAGCTGCGCTATGCCTGTGGCCTGTCCCCCCTGGCCAACTACCAGTTGGAACACGGCAAGGTCGGGACGCCGGCCGTAGTCATCGATGATTTGACGGAGACCCTGACGCAGGCGATCGAAGAGCTCACCCGTCCTGTGGACGCCATCAAACACCAGGCGAAGACCGTGACCGTTGGTATCTCCCGGTCGGACGAAGCCCTACTGCACATTCCGCTGGTTGCCGAAGTGCTCGGCACCGGCGCCTCCCGCGAACTTCTGAGCTATGACGACCTGAAGACTCTCGCTGCCCTCGATCCCATGGTGGAAGAGATCCAGGGCTTCAGCCGCTACGCCATCATCGGCGGTGCGGAGAATGGCAGCATCGAGCAGGTCAAGGCTGGCGGAGTCGCCGCAGGAATCCCCTCGCGGACCAAGGGCAACAAGGCCCTGAAAGGCACCAAGCACTTGGTGGCAAGAGAGCGCAAGGTCTTCGTAGCTCGCGGGCGTAACGACGGCCGAACCGTGATCTTGGTGCCGGAAGTAATCGGTGCCGAGAGCAAGGGAGTCACTTTGCTCCACGTTCGCTTCCGGGATCGCATGAGCGCGGCAGACTTGCGCTCCGCCCTGAGCGGCTATCGCAATCGCTATTCGGCTTTGCAGGATGCGGTTACCGAGACCGAACCGGAGCTGCGTAGCGAGGTCCTCGAATCCCTGAGCGTGGTCGAGTTGCTCACCGAACCGATTCATGTTCTGGCGGATCACTGGCGCCACTGAGCGCTGCTCGTATAGTCCCCGCCCATGCCGATTCCCCTTCTCGACCTGACACGGGTGGATCCCGAGTTCGAACGCGAGCTCGAAGAAGCCGTGCTCCAGGTTCTGCGCAGTGGTCGATACATTCTCGGTCCTGAAGTAGACGCCCTCGAAGCGGAGCTGGCCGAGTACATCGGCGCCAAGCAAGTCATCGGACTCTCTTCGGGCACGGATGCGCTGCTGGCTGCCCTCATGGCCTTGAACATCGGGCCCGGGGACGCAGTAGCCGTGCCGGTCTACACATTCTTCGCTACCGCGGGAACCGTGAGCAGACTCGGCGCAAAACCGGTCTTCGTCGACGTCGAGCCGCGTTACAAGTGCATGGATCCGGCAAAGTTGGCGGCAGCCCTCGAACAGCACGGCAACATCAAGGCGATCATGCCCGTGCACCTCTACGGGGCTGGCGCGGACATGGACGCGATCATGCAGCTCGCCGAGTCCAAGGGCATCCCCGTGGTTGAGGATGCGGCGCAGGCGATTGGCACCAAGATCAAGGGGCGCTCCGCCGGCACCATGGGCGTGGCCGGCTGCTTCTCGACCTTCCCCAGCAAGAATCTCGGCGGCATCGGCGACGGCGGCTTTCTGAGCTGCATGGATGATGCCTTCGCCACCAAGATCCGGCAGATGCGCAACCATGGGCAGACTGGCAGCTACGAGCATGCATTCGTCGGCGGCAACTTCCGCATCGATGCCCTGCAGGCCGCCGGCCTGCGAGTGAAGCTACGCCGCATCGAGCAGATGACCGAAGCCCGCCGCGCCAACGCGGATCGCTACCGTGAACTCTTCGCCGCCAAGGGATTGGACGAAGTCGAAGTGCCAGCAGATCAGGATCGCCACTGCTATCACCAGTATCTGATCCACCTGCCACGGGCAAAGCGCGACGCGCTGCTCGGGGCCCTGCGTGAGCAGCAGATCGGCTGCGCGGTCTACTATCCCATCCCCCTGCATCTCCAACCCTGCTACGCGGACCTGAAGCACTCCACTGGCGACTTCCCCATCGCTGAGGATGCTGCCCTCCGCAACCTGGCCCTGCCCATCTACCCAGAGCTTCGCGCTGACGAGCAAGAAACGGTGGTCAAGGCCATCGCGGCCGCGCTCTAGGGCCACTGCCCCTCATCCCGCGGCCGCTTCCATGGCCTCGCAGAAGCGATCGACTTCTGACAGCGTGGAGTAGATGCCTGGGGATACGCGCAAACCTTCGAACTGAGCGTGCTTGATCGTGGTCACAACGATCTTGTGTTCCTTCCAGAGATGGGCGCCGAGCTTGCCCGACTCGAAGCCTTCGATCTGCACGTTGCCAAGACTGTTGGCCATGCCCGGCTTCAGACTCGTATGCAGGCGAATGCGATCATGCTGCATGAGCCGCTTGGCCCAGCGATCCCGCAGATAGTTGAAGCGCGCCTGCTTGCGCGCCCCACCGATGCCCTGGTGCAGGCTAAGGGACTCGGCGATGGCCAGGTGATTGGCTGCCGGATGAGTGCCGATCTCCTCGAACTTACGAATGTCCGCAGTCTGATTATCATTCGCCGCCATCAGCGGCCAAACGCCAGGAATCTTGTCCTTGCGCACATAGAGCAGGCCAGTGCCATGCGGCGCGCAAAGCCACTTGTGCAGGCTGGTCGCATAGTAGTCCACATCCAGCTCAGCAAAGGTGAAGTCGATGTTGGCGAAGGCATGCGCCCCATCAACGATCACCGGGATGCCCCGCTCGCGACCCAAGGCCGTGATCTCCTTGATGGGCAGCACCTGCCCGGTCAGATTGATCACATGGCAGACCAAGATCATCTTGGTCTTGTCGGAGATGTTTTGCCGATAGATCTCCAGAATCTCCGCCGGATCCTCCGCCGGGACCGGGATATCGAATTGCTTAAAGACGATGCCCTCGCGCTTCACCCGCTGCTTGAAGGTGTTGACCATGCGCGGGTAGTCCTGGGTCGTCGCGATCACCTCGTCCCCAGGCTGCAAGTCGAAACCGAACTGCAGAATCTGCAGGCCCTCCGATGCGTTGCGCGTAATCGCCAACTCCTCCGGATCACAGGCCCACTCCTTCGCCAGGCGCTGACGCACCCCCTCCTTCTTCGGCTCGAGAATCTGCCAGAGGTTCTTCGCCGGGCACTCGTTGGCGAAGTCCAGGTTGCGCTTCATCGCCGCCTGCGCCCATGCCGGCGCCGGACTGACGCCGCCATTGTTGAAGTTGATGATGCTGCGATCGACCGTGTATGCCGCGGCGATCTGCAGCCAGAAGTCTTCGTCCTTGGCGATCTCAGCCGGCGATCCGGGAGTCGCTGCCAGCTCGGCGATCAAGCTCTGCAGTGATCGCGAATCGAGAAGGGTTGCGGTGGCGAGTCCCGCGGCAGGCAGGCCGAGGGCTCCGAGAAACTGACGGCGGGTACTCATGGCGTCCTCCGGTTCGAGTCCGCCGCTTACTCTAACCCGTCGACCGTGCCGCGATGCCCTGTATCTCGATCAGAGCTTCTGCCTCGTAGAGAGCGGAGACCATGAACATGGCCATGGCCGGGAAGTGCGTGCCACAGAGCTCCTTCCACACTTGCCCGAACTCACGACGCGCGTGGCTGTAGTCATCCCGACTGAGCAGGTAGAAATTCAGCTGCAAGAGGTCTTCGAAACCCATTCCAGCCGCCTGCAAGACTTCGCCAATGTTCCGCATGGCCAAGTGCATCTGCCCAACCAGGTCCCCTGGATGCTGCACCCGACCCTCGAGGTCGTAGGCGCACTGACCAGCCAGATAGAGAGTCTCCGTATCGCCACCGGACACCAACCAGCCATGGTTGAAGCCCTTCGGATCCACCAGACTCTCAGGATTGATCGCTCGCTTGCTCATGGTCGTCGCAGGATGGCACGGACAGGAGAAGAATCGCCGCCGACGATACGCAGAGGCAGGGCGATCAGCTCGTACTCTCCCGGCTCCACTGCACTGAGATCCAGATTCTCCAGCAAGGCCACCCCACCGCCGTTGAGCACCTGGTGTCCGGGTAGATCCTTGCTCGTCGCGTGATCCATGCTCGGCGTATCGATCCCCACCAGGCGAATGCCCCGCTCCACCAAGACTCTTGCGGCCTCCGGCCCAAGCGCCGTGAAGCTCGCATCGAAAGAGTTCGCGTCGTGCCCGTCCTGGGTCCGAAAGAGAATGCGCTCCACAGCCTGCAGCTCGAGGGCCATCAGCGCCGCCGGATCGATCAGACTCGGTTCACCCACTCCTCGCAGGTCCACCACCAGACAAGGACCCATGTACACCGACAGGTCCGCACTGGCACTGTCCTTACCCGCCGGATCGTAGTGAAAGGGCGAGTCCGCGTGCGTTCCCAAATGCGCCGACATGCGCAGCGTCGACACATTGCAGGAGGCGCCATCCTCCATGCGCATGACCCATTCGGCGGAGAAGGGCGTATCCCCAGGAAAGACCGCGTTCGCCGGCGAGATCGCTTCGGAGATGTCGAAGATCTTCATCCTGGTCGGTGGAAAGCTCCGCGAAAGCGCTCCTGCTCGTTGTTCTCCAGGATCATGGCAACCCGATCGAGGGCGGATAGGGCCTCCACTTCCGTGTTGTAGAAGTGTGGCGAGAAGCGAATCCCTGCACCTGGACGATAGTCGCAGACAATGTCCTCGCTATTGAGCACCTGACAGACCTCCCAGGCATCGCGCATGTTGACCGAGAGGTGATTGCCACGCTCCTTCACATCGAGTGGCGAGAGGATTTCAAAGCCGAGCTCCTGGCAACGAGCCACCATCTTGCCGGTGATCCGCATGCTCTTCTCGCGGATGGCCTCCACCCCGATCTCCTTGATGATCTTGATGCCCTCCTGGCCCGCATACAGGGCCGGCACATTCGGAGTGCCATTGAGAAAGCGTCCGCCCCCATCACGATAGTTGTGACCATCGGTCTTGAAGAGAAAGGCCTCCTTGTGAGCACACCAACCGGTGAAGGTCGGCGTCAACTTGTCGTGGAACTCGGGGGC
>JAJFFD010000019.1 GCA_021776805.1 Planctomycetota bacterium | reverse complement strand
GGCCGGACGGCGACCACGTCGTTCCCGCGGTTGTCATTGCGATCCCCGCGGTTGTCATTGCGATCCCCGCGGTTGTCATTGCGATCCCCGCGGTTGTCATTGCGATCCTCGCGGTTGTCATTGCGATCCCCGCGGTTGTCATTGCGTTCCCCGCGGTTGTCATTGCGATCCTCGGTCTTGCGGCCACGGCCGCGGCGACCGCGACGTGAGCTTGGTCGCGGCTCGCTTCGTTCGCCTTCTCTGGCTTCGTCATCGACAAAGACCGGAGCCTCGGGCTGATCCCCGTTCTTCGCCGGCGATTCGGGATCCGCTGAGGCATCTCGGTCTCGAGGTTCCTCGCGATCGCGGGGAGCTTCTAGCTCCGCAGGCTCTTCCCTGGCGGCTTCTTCAACCGGGCTATCCTCGCTGGCGGTTTTCGGTTTGCGAGCCCGCTTCTTTCGAGGTGCACGCTTGGCCTTCTTCTTGGCGGCTGGCTCGCCATCGGAGTCTGCCTTGCCCGCGTCTTCTTTGGCCACGCTTGCGGGCAATTCTTCGCTCGCCTTGGTGGATTCTGACTCGGGCGCTGCCTCTCCCTTGTCGATCGATTGATCTGCCGCGCCGGCGGCGGGCTTGGCTGCGTCACCGTCAAAGATGTCTGCCCCGAAGTCGCTGCTCATCTAGGATCCTGTGGCCTCTCGGAAAATCGATCGAGTGGATGGCACGCCGTGGTACGGGGCCAGGATCAGGAAGCTAAGGAAGGCGGGCTGGATAATCCAGGACCGAGCTTCGGAGCCTGCCTCGAGCCTGCCCAAGGCTGGAGGGTTCTTCCCTGGCTGATGTGCTCCCCCTGACCTGTCCCCGGGGAGGGGACAGATGCAGGGGAGTCTCTCTTCACCTAATAATTCACATGTCGCTGCCGACCCGAACCGAGCCTGCGGAGCTCAGGTCCAGGGGCAGGATGGCAGCGCCGGAGGGCAGGAGCCACTGCCATGAGGCTTCAGCACCGATTAGGTTGAGGTCTGCGGGCAAAGGGCGGGGGAAGTTTGCTGCGCCATTGGTCATCACCACCGAGCCTCGGTTGTTGAAGGTTGCCAGGCTGATATTCAGCGCGCAGTTGTTGATGCCGGGCAGCTGGAAGCCGATCGGGTCGGCGCTGCCACGGATGAGAATGGCAGCATTGAGTGGATTGTTGCCACTGTCGCCATCGGTAATGGTGATGGCAAAGTCCAAGTTTCCGATATAGGGATCGCCGACATAGCCAACGTTGCCCTGGCAGCCGCTACCGAACTCGAAGTCGATGTGCATCTCAGCGGCGATATCGTGACCCTCCTCGAGGCCGAGGATATTGTCCGCGCCATTCATGTCCACGACGTAGGTCAGGATCGCGTTGCCGAATTCGTCGATGAAGATGCTGCAGCCGGAAGCTCGACCACCGACATCGCGCCGGCCCTGGATGATCTGACCGGTCCAGTTGCCGTCCCGATCCATCTCATGGAAGAGGGAGCCGCTGGCATTCGGGTTCGGGTTCGAGTCCGCTTGGTCGATTTGCCACCAGACTGTCTCCGAGTTCGGGTTGAAGGCTGCACCCATACGGCCGATGTCGAAGTTGCCAATGGTGACGGGGGGGAAGGGAGTCGGGTCTTGCCACTTGGGGGCAGCGGCCAAGAAATTGACCGTCGGAAGTTCGTGGTAATTCGTCGGGTCACCTTCCTCGTTATCGCAGGAGACGAAGACCTTCTTGCCGTCCCAGAGGGCGACCGTGGCGGCACGAACTGAGTTACCGGTAAATGGTTGGAGAACCTTGAAGCCGTACCCCGAATTGCCAGGCGGGAGGACGACGGGCCCCTCGAATTGTCCGTTCTGCCAATCGTAGGACTGCGTCCCCTTGGCGACTCCAGCCCAGACTCGCGAGTCGGCCGTGTTATCGTAGTCCCAGGAAAGGTCGGTCAGCCCCCAGTCGCCGCCGGCGCCATTGTGGGTCCAAGATGGCTGGTCGACGGTGAGCAGCGCGGTGACGTCACCGGTGCCCGTGTCCACCTCGATCTCCATGTACTTCTTGGTTGCGCCGCCGTCCTGCCCAGACGAGACCAGGTAGGTGCGCTTACTCGGGTTGCCGTTCGGCAGACGGACGATGCCGCGGATGTCGTTGTAGTCGGTGCCGTCGGCGACCAGTTGGTCGACTAAGGTCTGGGTGATGTTGAAGGACCCGGCAGGCAGGGTGCCATCGCCGGGCAGGTTTGTGGTATTGGCTCTCCCGATGCCAGCGCCAGTTTGCGCAGAAGCGAAAGATGTGGCTAGAGCGAGGATGGGGAGGGAATAGCGGAATCGCATGAGCAAGTCTCCGATGGGTTGTGAGAGAGACAGAAATGAGAGAGGCCAGCATGTTAGTGCCAGAAGGTGGCTTGGGGCAGGGGGGGGCGGGGCTTTTCTCTGGCCTATGCCCTCAGCCTGATACTGGCCAAGGCCCCATACCTTCGGCTGGAGCGACCTTCTCCTCTGCCAGGCCCCGGCAGGAACTGCGGGCCTGGCAGGAAGAGCTGTACCTACAGATTCGTGCCGATCCGGATCGAACCGGCGGTGGTCAGATCCAGGGGCAGGATGGCTGCACTGGTAGGCAGGAGCCACTGCCAGGTGGCCTCCACACCGACCAGGCCGGGGTCGTTAGGTAGGGGGCGCGGGAAGGTCGCTGCACCGTTGCTCAAGATCTCGGTGCCACGATTGTTGAAAGAGCCCAAGCTGATGTTGAGCGGGCAGTTGTTGATGCCCGGGATATGGAGGCCATTCGCCTCAGCGCCGCCTCGGATGAGGATGGCTGCGTTGAGGGGATTCATGCCATTGTCACCGTCGGTGATGGTGATGGCGAAGTCCGCGTTGCCGATGTAGGGCTCGGTGAGGAAGCCGACTCTGCCCTGGCAGCCGCCGCCGAATTCGAAGCCCATGTACATCTCCACCAGCACATCCTGATCCTGGGTGAGTCCGAGGGGGCTCGTCGCAAGGTTGCCCATGCTGACCACGTAGGCCATCACCGAGTTGCCGTTGGCGTCAACGTAGATTTCGCAGCCGCGAGCAATGCCGCCGATGCTGCGGTCACCTTGCACGACCTTGCCGGTGAGGTTGCCATCCAGGTCCATTTCGAAGAAGCGGGTGGCGCTTTCGTTCGGATTCGGATTCACACTGTGGGAGTCGATGTGCCACCAGATGGTCTGGCTATTCGGGTCGTAGGCGGCGCCCATCTTGCCAAGATCCGGTACTCCTAGCGTACCGTTCACGTTGGGCGTGTCCGGAATGAGCTTTGGGAAGTTCGGCAGGGGCACGTCCATGCGGTGATAGTTGATGTTGGATACGTCCGGGTCGCCGGTGATGTTGTCCGCTGACACGAAGGTCTTGATGCTCTCTACCGCCGGGGTGGCCGGGTTGTCCATGTAAGCGATGGTCGATGCGCGCACTTCCGCCCCGGTGAAGTTGCCTAGGATGTGTAGCCCATTGAGGCCGGCGACGGTGTTGTCAAAGGCAGCCGTATTCCAGTTATACGACATGATGCCTTTTGACTTGGCGGCCCATAGGCGGGAGCTCGGATCATCCACCTGGTCCCAGGCCAAATCGGTGTGGCCGATGTCGCCATTGGCGCCGTTCAGGAAGGGTTGCTGGACTGCGCCGATGAAGCTGCCGTCAGAATCGAACTCGAAGTACTTCTTGGGAGTCAGTCCACCGTTCTGCCCTTGCGACGCGATGAAGTGACCGTTGGGCAAGCGGGCGACGCCGTGGATGTCGTCGAAACCTGTGCCGTCATCGCCGAAGGCATTGATCGCTGTGGTGGTGATATTGATGGAGCCAGCGGGCAGGGTGCCATCTCCTGGCAGGCTGTCAGTCTTGGTTCTGCCGATACCGATGCCCGTTTGGGCGAGAGCTGTAGAAGCAAGGAGGGTGCTGAGAATGAGGGCAGGGGTCCCGGGATGCATGAGAGGGTCTCCGAATGGAAGGGGCGAAATGATATGAGGGAAGTGAGAGTCCGAATCCTATTGCTTCGGGCCCATTCTGTGCAGAGGGCGCGAGAGGATTTGAGCAAACGCAAACCGGGCTTCCCGATCCGAGTGCAGATCGGGAAGCCCGGTGCAGGGTCAACTCCTAGGGAGTCTCCTAGAGGTTCGTGCCAATTCTGAACGCTCCTGCATTGGAGAGATCGAGGGGCAGCACGTCCAGGTTGGTCGGGAGGAGCCATTGGAAGGCGGTTTCGATGCCAACCAGATTCAGGTCGTCAGGCAGGTTCTGATTGAAGCTCGATTCGCCATTGACCAGGGCGTGGGCGCCCATGTTGCGGAAGTTGCCCAGGCTGATGTAGAGGGGGCAGTTGTTGATGCCGGGGACCTGGAAGCCGGCCGCGTCGGCAGGACCGCGGAAGAGGATGGCCGCGTTCAGGGGATTGCTTCCGCCGTTGCTCAGGGTCACGTTCCAGTTGGGGTTGCCGATATAGGGCTCGGTCTCGTAGCTGATGTCGCCACCGCAGCTGGCACCGAATTCGAAGCCGGCATACATCTCGACCAGAATGTCGTCGCCAGGGGTGAGGCCGAGGGGATTGTTGCTCCCGTCTCCGACGCTGACCAGGTAGACGAGGACCGGATTGCCATTGCCGTCGATGTAGAGATCGCAACCGAGGGCGCGGCCACCGATGGTCCGATCACCCTGCACGACCTTGCCGGTGAGATTGCCATCGAGGCTCATTTCCACGAAGCGGGTGCCGCTGGAATTCGGATTCGGGTTGTTGTCCCGGTCATCCAGCTGCCACCAGACCGTCTCCGTAAGAGGGTTGAAGGCAGCACCGTTCTTGCCCGTGTCGAAGGCGCCGAGAACGCCTAGGAAGCTCGGGGTCGAGTCCTGCCAGGTGGGCAAACCGGGCAAAGGCAGGCCCATGACGTGGTAGTTGACGCCGGCTCCATCCGCGGTACCGACGGCCCCGACGTTGTTGTCGCCGCTGATCAGGATCTGCTGCCCACCGATCTGACCGATGGCGATGGCCCGCACGTCAGCGCCCTGGAAGTCCTGCAGTAGTTTAGTTCCGTTCGGTCCCGGAGCAAAAGCGGGGTCGAAAACTCCGGCCTGCCAATCGAAGGACACGATAGTCTTGGTCCGACCTCCCCAGATGCGGGAACTAGCGTCAGTCTTGAAGTCCCAGGTGAGGTCGGTGAGGCCGAAGTCACCATTGGCAGTGGTAATCCAGGGTTGATCGAAGTTGCCGATGTAGCTGCCGTCCGAGGCCAACTCGAAGTACTGATGGGGTCGGCCCCCGCCAGGACCGCCGTTCTGCCCCAGCGAGACCAGATAGTTTCCGTTGGGCAGGCGAACAGCTCCGCGCAGGTCGTTGATACCGCTGCCATCATCACCGAATGAGCTGCTGAGAATGGTCTCGGTGACGTTGACCGCACCGGGGGGGAGGATGCCATCACCGGGAAGATTGTCGGTATTGGTGCGCCCAATACCGATCTGAGCGCTGGCTGTCGTCGCCAAGAGCAGGCAGACGGGAAGAGATGAGGAGAGATGCATTTACGTGGTCTCCGAAGTGAATTGCTAGAAGAGGAGGCTCGCTATTCTGCCATAGCAAGGGGGTCTTTTGCTCAGCTTTGCAGGGGCGATGTGAATCCGCTTTCTGCACCGGCCGCAGAAGCTTACCTCAGGAATCTGTTCCCATAGTAAGGGAGCTTCGTCAGTAACTGGATGCCCTGCAGATCTTGCCCGCGCGCATGCAGTTCTTCCAGGCGTTCGGCAAGGCCCTTCATGACGCCGCGTTCGAATGAGGACAGGTCTTCATCACTGATGAATTCCCCAAGTCGTCTTCGGGCTTCCGCTAGTAGTTTGCGGTAGTCCGCGTTTTCTGGGATGACCGGGGGCTGGAGGCTGCTCTGACGTCGGCCACCGGCACGGCTCGTGAGTGATCGGGCCATGCTGTCGGCGGTTTCCGTCCGGCCTTGGAGCTGTCGTTGAACGATCACCGCCAGCGGCCGCCGGTTGATTTGGTTCCAGCGCTCGACTGGCAGTGAAGGACGCAGCATGCGATTCCGTTGCCGCCACAGCTGACCGAGCCGCTCACGGTCGTCTTCTGCTCGGGCACGGGCGATATCCGCATCCAGCTTTGCAATCGCTGAACTCTGTTGCTGACCGAGATCTCGGAGGGTGCTCTCCATAAGCCGCCGATTGCGAATCCCAGGCTCGATGGCTGGATCGCTGAGGATCCCCCGGATTTGGGCGAGACGCGCCTCGCGCACGGGACCTTCGGGCATGGCCAGGAGGCGTGCGAATTCCTGGTCGAGCGGCACCCAAGGGCTTTGCTGCCCGCGTGGTCGCACCCAGTTTATCTCCAGGAGGCGACGGTTGAGGTTGTCTCGGGGGCGGGTTCCGCGACGAAACTCGTCTAGACGGGTTCGGGAAATCCGCTGGTCTTCGATGCTGCGGGTCTCGTCTTGTCCGAGGGCTGTGTATATCGTTCGCGCGCTGGCGGCATCACGGTCCAGGAGTTCGATCAACCAGGCCTGCACTGCGCTGTTGTGCTCGCCGATTTGGGCGGCGAGGTCTTGGCAGAGCAGCAGGCAAGTGGCTGCGATCAGGGCGCGTCCCATCATGCTTGCACCGGCTGCGAATCGAAGCGGTAGCCGAGACCATGGACAGTGACGACGTGGACAGGATTCTCGACGTCCTTCTCGAGCTTCTTGCGTAGTCGAGCGATGTGATTGTCCACGGTCCTGGTCGTTGGCAGGTGAACGTAGCCCCAGACCTTCGTCAGCAGGTCCTGTCGCGTCACCACTTCACCACAGTGGTCGATCAACATTCTCAGGATCTCCGCCTCGAAGCGTGAGAGTTGAAACTCATCGCCATCGCGCAAGACTGTGAAGCGCTTGAAGTCGACTTCGAGGCCGGGGAAGTGGTACACATCCCGTGATTCGCCGCCGCCACGCTCGAAGCGCCGCAAGACCGCGCGAATCCTGGCGCTGAGTTCGGCCAAGCCAAAGGGTTTGCTCAGGTAGTCATCGGCGCCGAGTTCCAGTCCTTCGACTTTCTCGTGATCCTGCCCACGGGCAGAGAGGATGATTACCGGTGTGTTCTTCCCTGAACCGCGGAACTTGCGCAGCAATTCAAGTCCGCTGAGCTCTGGTAACATCAAGTCCAGAAGGATGAGTCGGTGCTCGCCTGACATGGCTGCTTCCAGTCCGCTTCTGCCGTCAGCAGCGGTTGCGACGCCGTAGCCCTCGAGTTCCAGATTGTGTTTGAGGCCCTCGCGTAGGTCCGGCTCGTCCTCGATGATGAGCACGCTGTTGCTCTCAGCTTGCATTGCTGTCCTCTCGCATAGTGGTTGTTCCTCTCTCGCTCGCTCGGGCTGTCGCCCCTTGGGTAGCTTGATTGCGCTGCTCAGTCGCGGGAATGCGATCAGAATCCAGCGGCTTGTTGGGTTGCGGCTCCTGTCTGAGAGGCAAAGTCATGCGCATGATACTGCCGCCGCCCTCGCGCGCGAGGGCGACAATATCGCCCTCGTGTGCATCCACGAAATGTTTGACCAGACTCAGACCGAGGCCGGCGCCCCGTGCTTCACCCGCGTTGCTCGCACGATAGAAGCTGCTGAAGACCTGGTTGCGTTCCTTCTCGGGAATGCCGATGCCTCGATCCAAGACTTCGATGACGGCTTGTCCTGCCTCTCTGAAGAGCTTGAGGCCGATGTGATTGCCGCTCCCCTCCGCCTGGCTGTACTTGACTGCGTTTTCGAGAAGATTAACCAGCGCGCTCTCCAGGGCGGTGCGGTCGACTTCCGCCGTGATCCTTGCCTCGAGGCTGCATTGGAGACTGAAGCCTCGGGCTTCCAGGTGGGGCCGGTAGGCGTCGCTGACTCCGATGAGGACCTGGCGGAGGTCAGCAGGCAGTCTGGCGTACTTGATCTGGCCCTGTTCGCGCCGCGAGAAATCCAGCACCCGCTCGATCATCATGCTGAGGCTATCAGCCTCTCTGGCGATGATATGGCTGAACTTCCGGGTCTGCTTCTCGTCCTTGCTTCGCCCCATTCCGATGGTCTCTGAATACATCTTGATCAGAGCCAGGGGTGTCTTCAGTTCATGGGAAACCCGCGACACCAGCTGCACCTTGAGGTCAGCGAGTTGGGTTTCCCGGGCGACCGATCGCACCAGAAAGAAGGCGCCGCCGCCAGCCACCAGGCTGAGGGCGAGAAAGAGCAGAGCTCGGTTTCTGATGGTGGCGCGACGTGCGTCCAGATAGGCCTCCGGCTGAACCGGAGTCGCTGTGAGTTGTAAGCCGGCGAAGGAGACTCGACTCTCCTCAGCGAGGCCGGGGAGCGGATCCTCGAGATCGGCGGTGGCGAGAACCACATCTCCGTCCGGGCTGCTGATGGCCAGGCGAAAGTCGGCTTCTTCGGAGGAGATGGCCTTGCCCAGGGCGTCAGCGAGGAGCAGATCAAGATTCAGGCGGAGACCAATCCACTCGAAGGGTCCGATCCAGTCCTCGGCGAGCTCGGATTGCCTGGCCTTGCGCAGGGCCAGGAGGCTGTGTTCCTGCGGCGCTGAGTGGAGGACGTGAACCAGGCTGCCGGGTGCGGCCAGGGCCATTCGCCGCCGGCTTGTGTCCATGAGAAAGGAGCGATACTCCTGGGCGAAGCTGCGGCCGTTCTCACGAATTCTCTGTGTGACTGCGATCTCTTCCGCGTCGATCTGCCGGTCCGAGTCCAGTGGGATTTGGGTTCGAAGGCGGTCGAAGGTCGCGGTCAGGAGTGCTTCGCCCACCGGGAAGTGGATGCCGTCGGCGATGTCGCGCATCAGATCGACGATGGCGGTGTAATTGCTGTCCCGTTGTGCCTCGAGTTCTGCCAGCGCGACAGCGCAGAGCAGATGAATCGCGGCAAGTTCACCATCCCGTGAGCGCGACCGCCGCAGGTAAGTGAACTCGTAGGCGTTCCAATACTGGTCTTCAGCGAGATCCAGCAGGTCTTCGCGGCGGTAGAGACCGGCGAGATTGAAGTGGGCACGCATCATCGTTCGCCAGTCTCGCGAGTCCTGGGCGGCGATGTGTTGTTCGAGCAGGCTGCGGGCACCCTCATGATCGCCCCAGGTCTCGAGGGCCTCGGCGTCATCGATTGCGCGCACTCCCGATTCTTTGTGAAAGGGCAGTGAGGCTTCGATCCCAGGTGGCTGAGTTGGGAAGCGCAGGCTGCCATCCGCATCGATGATGATCAGATCGAGGATGATTGGATTCTCCTCGATCAGGGTTTCGGCGACCTGGACCAGACTCCGCCGGCTCAAATCCATGTCGCGGGCCAACAAGTTAGCCGTGGCATCGCTGAGGTCGGCCTCGAGTCGCGCCGCAGTCTCTCGCAGGAAGGAGGCCGCATGGTTCTCGAGGGCCTGCTCCGCTTGATCTTCCAGGCGGCCCATTTCGCGGCTCCCCAGCCAGGCCAGGGCCAGAAGCGGGATGAGCAGGCTCAGAAAGGCCGGCAGATGCTTGAGGAGATGCTGCATGACTGGATCCCAGGCATTGTAGATGCTGTGATGTCTCACAGATGCAAGGCCTGTCAGAGAGTCTATGACGGTTCCAGAGGCGATGCGCGATCAGAACCTGCGCCGATTCCCCCTGCGTCGGCATGTGATCCATGGCGCGGGTGGCCCCCTGTCCATCGTCGCCCCCAGCTCTTCGGAGGACTTGCTTCGCCGGGGGGACCTGGCTGAGCGCTGTGAGCGCAAGGCGCAGCCACCATATTGGGCCGACATTTGGCCCGCATCCGTGGGCCTGGCACGCTTCATCATGCGTGGGCCGAGTCTGGTCCAGCAGCGGGTGGTCGACCTGGGCTGTGGGATTGGCGTCGCCGGCGCGGCCGCTGCCAGGCGAGGTGCGACGGTGATTTTTGCAGACCGGGAGCCCGATGCCCTGCATTTTGCCAGATTCAATGCCCGCAAGAATGGGGCGCGAGAGCACCAGGAGCTGCGCTTTGATTGGGATCGCGAATATCTCCCAGCAGGAATCGATCTGCTGCTCCTCGCCGACGTCGCCTATCATCCGCCGAGTCATCCTGGACTCTTGCGGCAGGTGCAGGCGATCATCCGTTCGGGGGGCCGCGTCATCTCCGCCGACCCCTTCCGAAAATCGACGAATGACTTCATCAACAAACTCGAGGGCGAGCATGCAGTCGAGCACATCAGTGGCAGTGTGCACTTCGATGCAAAGCGATGGCCTCTTCGTCTCGTCTCGGTCTTGGCCCGGAAGTCGTGAGCTCCTGAATTGACAGTCAAACTCGAGGACATCACGATTCGCTATGGCTCCCATGTGGCCGTGGAGGGGGTGACTGCCGAGTTTCCGGATGGGGCAGTCGGCCTCCTCGGGCGCAACGGTGCGGGCAAGTCTTCGATTCTGAAGGCCCTTCTCGGCCTGCTGCGTCCGGCCGCCGGTAAATTGTCAGTCCTGGATCTGGCTGAGAACGCCAGCCCCCTCGAGATCCGTCGAGTGGTGGGCTACATGCCGGAGAAGGACTGTCATATCCCTGGGCTCAACGGCTACGAGACCGTCGCCCTCGCCGGCCGGATGACCGGCCTGCCTGCCCGCGATGCCGCCAGAAGATCCCATGAGATGCTCTACCTGGTCGGTCTCGATGAGCAGCGTTATCGGCCGGTCGCCGGTTACTCAGCCGGCATGCGGCAGAAGGTCAAGCTCGCCAGTGCCTTGGTTCATGACCCGCAGGTCCTCTTTCTCGACGAACCGACGAATGGTCTGGATCCAGCGGGACGACGGGAGATGCTCGATCTGGTGTCCACTCTCGCCGATGACCTGAACAAGTCGGTCTTGCTCTCCTCCCACATTCTTCAGGATGTGGAGCGGACCTGCCATTCGGTGGTGCTCCTGGAGAAGGGTCGTGTCATGGCCTCGGGACCAATGCAGGAGCTTACCCAGAGCCCGGTCCGCCTCTTCGATCTGGATTCTTCGGCCGCGCCGGAAGCCCTCGCGTCGGCTCTCCGCGAGGCCGGGGTACTCGAGATAGAAGGGCGGGAGACCAAGGGCAGCTATCGGCTCACCTTGCCCGATCATCTGCCTTTGCCCGCGATCTTCGCCGCGGTTGTAAGCAGCGGTGGCACCGTTCGCCGCCTGGTGGAACACCGGCGCAGTTTGGAAGAGGTCTTTCTCGGGGCCGTGGGTGCTGATTCGGTGGAGGTGCGATGACCATCCACGGCGTGGGCTACCGTTCCTTGGAATACCAGGCCACCCCCATGTGGGAGCGGCTCATGCCTATCGCCAGCATGGAATTCCGCAGCATGTTCCAGAACCGGCGCGGATTGATCATATTCATCATCTGCCAGGTTCCGGCCATCGCCTACCTGATCATGATGATGATCATTCTGGGTATCTGGAAGCTCTTCGGTGAGCAGGCAGTGATGAGCGGCAATGAAGGCTTTGTGGCGCTCTCGGAAGAGTCGCCGCAAAACCCGATCTCGCCCGCCTTCTATGTGGACCAGGTCATGCTCTGGTCATTCCCGTCCTTTCTGGTGCTCACGTTCTTGGTGAGTTGTCGGGCCGTGGCCAAGGATCGGGCGGCCAATGCCCTCGAGATCTACTGGACGCGAGGCATCACTCCAATCGGCTACTTTCTGGCCAAGTGGTTTGGTTCCTTCCTGCTGCTCGGAGTCGGCTTCGTGGCCCTGCCAGTCTGCCAGTGGATCATTGGCGTCATGATGGCCCCGGACGCGACCTTCTTTGACAGCACCTATGCTTTCATGCCGCGAGTCATCCTGACCATGACACTCTTCACCGCCGTGATGAGCGGTATGGCCGTAGGATTCTCGGCGCTCTCGCGGAGCCCGAATTTCAGCGCCATCCTTTGGGTTCTGCTGATGTTCGGGTCGACCGCACTCGGCAATGCCCTCTCGCAGATCTTCCGATCCCAGCTCTGGCTGCGATCTCTGAGTCCCTGGGACTCTGCCGGGAGACTGGTGCATTGGGGTGCTGGCGTGCAGGATACTCGCGATCAACCGCTTTGGTCAGCCTGCATGGTCATCGGCACTGTGATCCTGCTGCTGGTCCTCGCTCTGTCCCGCCGCCTGCGTGTTCAGGAGGCGGTGCAATGATCGAATTCCTCGGCGTCAGTAAGTGGTATGGCCAGGTTTCCGCGTTGGTCGATATGAGCTTCACCGTCGAGGCCGGAGTCACCGGTCTCGTCGGCCAGAACGGCGCGGGCAAGTCGACTCTCATGAAGTTGGCCATCGGCCTGCTTCGGCCCAGCCTTGGTCAAGTGGATGTGGATGGGGGATCGCCGCAGACTCCGGAAGTCCGACGCAACCTGGGCTATTGCCCGGATCTCGATGCCTTCTACGAGGATCTGAACGGACTCACCTTCGTCACCTGGATGCTACGCATCCACGGCTACAGCGGTGCCGAAGCGCGACGTCGCGCCAAGGACAGCCTGCAGCGCTTCGGTATGGCCGAGGTCATGGGGCGGAAAATCCGTGGCTACAGCAAGGGCATGCGTCAGCGCATCAAGCTGGCACAGGCCCTGGCCCATGAACCGAAGGTGGTCTTTCTCGATGAGCCCATGACCGGACTTGATCCGGTTGCCAGACACCAGATGAGCGAGGCCATCCGCGAGTTGGGGGAGAGTGGCGTTTCGGTCATGGTCAGTAGCCATGTGCTGCACGAATTGCAGTCGGTGGTGGATCGCGTGCTCTTGATCCATCAGGGGCGATTGATGGCCGAGGGAACGGTCAGCGATCTGCGTCGACAGTTGGAGGACCGGCCTCACCGGCTACGTCTGCGCAGCCGCAATCCGCGCGAGCTGGCTGCGCGTTTGACCAGCCTCGAGGTGGTATCGGGCTTGAGCTTCACCCACGACGGCCTCGAATTGGCGACCGCCGGGGGGGACGGCCTGTTTCAAACTCTGACCGAACTCGGAGCAGACCAGGGTCAACTCGTGGATGAGATCGCTCCGGTGGACGACAGCTTGGAGGCGGTCTTCGGGTACCTGGTGTCATGATCCTCCTCCGACAGACAGTCGAATCTTGCCGGCAGGCTCTCATCTTGCAGCTGCGTAGCCGTATGACCTGGGTGCTTTGTCTGCTCGGGATCGGACTCGCCTTCTTCGCCTGGTTCTTGCCCGATGAGGCGGCCATGGAGGGCGGGCGTGAAGTGTACGGGATCAGCATGTACTTCCTGGTGATCCAATTCGCTCTGCCGGTCATTGTCCTCTACTACGGGGTGACCGTCCTGCACGAGGACCTCAGCGACGCGACTTCGACCTACTACTTCGTGCGTCCTGTACCCCGCTTCAGTCTGTTGATTGGCAAGTGGCTGGCGGTTTCATTGCTCTGCTGGGCGATGATTGCTGCATTCCTGGGCCTGATGTACCTGGCGATCGCCGTCCCGGATCGACCATGGCGACTGGGTCAAGGGGTTCCTGCTGCCTGGTTGTTTTCCTACCTGCAGGGCGCGGCGATGGCCTCTCCCGGCTACGCCGCCGTCGGCCTGCTCTGCGGCGCTTGGTTCAAGCGACCCATCGTCGTCGCCGCCGCCTTCGTCGTGCTCTCCGAGCTGGTCTTCTCCAATCTGCCCGCCGAAGCGGGGATTCGTGTTGCCACGATTGCCGATCCTTTGCGTCGATGGCTGGTTCTGGACATCGCTCCTCCCCGGAGCAGCGACTTCTATGAGGCCCTCACTGGCAGCCTGCAGGGGCATGAGCCGGCTGCCCTGGGAGATCCAGTCAATTCACTCCTCACATTCACCCTGATCGCCCTCGGATTGGCGATTTGGGTGTATTCGCGCCGCGAGTATGACGCGCGTCCCAAGGACTGAGTCATGTTAGAGGCACGCAGGCGCGCCATCGGCAGGCTCCTGATGCCTGACCGCAGCCTGCTCGAAGAGATCGCCTGGTTTAATCGGCTGCGTTTT
This sequence comes from Planctomycetota bacterium, assembly GCA_021776805.1. Taxonomy (GTDB): domain Bacteria; phylum Planctomycetota; class UBA1135; order UBA1135; family UBA2386; genus JAJFFD01. Next base: position 28,224 of record JAJFFD010000019.1, on the reverse strand, counting down.
CTGGCTGTGATCGGCATGGCCTTGATGACCATTTTCTCGGGGACGATCTTCGGTCCGAACGTCAGGCCGCTGCCCTTCTGGCTCCTCATGGCCAGCACCCTCGGGCTAAATCTTGTCTACGTATCCGGGTATTCAAAACTGCCCAAGGATGCACCGCAGAAACTGCGGCGTCATGTGGGGCTGCAGATCGCATTGGATCTGCTCGTGCTCACCTTCCTGCTCCACTTCAGTGGGGGGGTGACCAACCCGCTGGTGCTCTTCTTTCTCTTCCACACCTTTATCGCTTCCCTCCTCCTCTCCGGGCGCGCCGCGGTTCTGGTGGCGATCATCTCCCTGGGCTTGATCGCCCTGCTCGGCTTTGGCGAGTACGCCGGCCTGTTCGCGCACGTTCCGATTGCCGTGGGGCTGATGGACTTCAATCAGGTGGATGTCATCGAGCTCTGCATGTGGATGGGCACCCTGGGCATGGCACTACTCCTTTCCGTGTACTTCATTTCCACCCTCCTGCGCCAAGTCAGCGCGCAGGAGGAGGACTTGGTCGGCATGAATATGCAATTGGCGCGCAGCGAGAAGCTGGCATCTGTGGGCACCCTCGCTGCCGGTGTTTCCCACGAGATCAATAATCCCATCGGGGTAATCGCCAGCAAGGTGAAGATCCTCCGCTATCGCATCGCCGACCAGGACCCACCGGAGGCTCTGCTTCTCGAACTGGACACCATCGACAAGCACGTGGGGCGGGTATCCACCATTACCGAGGGCCTACTCACTTTTTCGCGGGAGTCGAAGTTCGAACTTCAGCCCTTGATGGCCAACGATCTGGTCAAAGAGGCCGCCGATCTGGTGAAGGTCCCCTACGAGCGCGCTCAAATCGAGCTCAGGCAGCGACTCAGCCCGCAGAACCCCGTGGTCAAGGGCTCTGCCAACCATCTTCTGCAGGTTCTCGTGAATGTGCTCCTCAATGCCAAGGATGCCTCGGCGCCCGGCACGGAGGTTCAGATCAGTAGCGAAGAGGCGAAGGATTCGCTTGTTCTGCGCGTCCGAGACCAGGGCACTGGCATCCCTGCGGAGGACTTGCAGCAGATCTTCGATCCCTTCTTTACGACCAAGGACGTTGGCCATGGAACGGGGCTGGGCTTGGCCATCAGCCACCGGCTTGTGGAGCGGCATGGCGGGCGCATCGAGGTACAGAGCGAGCCCGGTGAGGGCACCGAGTTCAGCATCCGCCTTCCCCTGCAGAGCTCGGGCAAGTTCTGACGTCTTGCGGTAGAAAACCGCTTGAGACCCCATGATATGGGGGGTAAAAGAATGGGAGCGTTGGGCGGTCGCAACCTTGGGAGGGACCGGACAAACGCACCACTCCGGGGGTCAGCCCGGGGTGGTAAGCCATTGCGGATGCTGCCCTCGGTGACTCAGGCAAGACTCTTTGGGCGCAGAATCCTCAACACACTCACTGCGATGGCTTTGCGCCGCCGGGGTCAACACCCCGGCGGTGTTCTGTACGGGTCCCTTGGCTGATCCGACTTCCCATGCCGAGGCCGCCAGTACATGCCGAGAGGAGCCTCTCGGCTCCTCTCGAGCAGAAACTCGAACATAGTCTCCGCGAGAGCCTCTAGCTAGATCCTCACATCGACGATCTGGTCGACGTTGAAGTCGAAGCTGACCTCTTCTTCCACGTTGATCAAGCGGCCGGTGCCCTTGAACTCGTTGAAGATGATGGCGCCGGTCAGTGACCGTCCATCCTCGAGATCCAGCTCGACCCACTTGGCCTGCCGTGCGTTCATGAGCAGGTCGTAGATCTTTTCTCGGGGCTGTTTGAGAGTGTTTTCAGCCATCGTGTAGGTCCTCCCTTCCGATTGCATCGTCTGGACGATTGGATTCTGGCCCATGGAATTGAGCCTTGGCCTCGGTGATCCTTCCTAGGCGCTTATTGAAGAAAGTCTGAAGAAACAGTCGCGACCATGTCTCCAGACGCGGGCGATCTTGCCACAGGCCTGAGGATCCAGCAAGGGCTCGGAAGCCCCCAGACATCTTGGCTTTTTCGCGAATTCCTAGCTTGTCCCTTAAATCCGGACGCAATTCAGGAATGGCGATCAGATGAACCAATCCGAAGTGCACTTGCCCGACTTCGTTGGATTCGTCGTTGAGGAGGCCGACGATCCGTGCCGGCGGAAGAGGCTCCTTCGGAAGCGCCAATTCCTCCCGAAGTTCACGGCTTAAGGCCCTGCCTATCAAGCCCTTAGAAGGCCCGTCCTGGGGGTTTATGTGGCCGCCGATGCCGACGGAAAGGCGGCCATGGAGTCGCGCCTCACCTTGGCTGGCAAGCCGCTCTACGCAGAAGAGCGCTTCCCCGCAGGAGAGGACGCAGTACGGGATGACTTGCTTCCAGTCCGGATTCTGCTCCGCGGCCTCCCGATCCGCAAACCAGCCCTGATCCTCGAGGGAGGTCTGCAACTTCTCTGCGGCGCGACTGTCCAGAGGATGAAAGCCCTGCGGCCAGTCGGCGGCGAAAAAATCATGCCGTGCAACCACAAAGACTTCTTCCTTCACCTCTTCCATGCTCATGGTAGACCTTTGCAGAGGGCCTAACTGGCGTCGTCTTTCTTGTCCGGTTCGGGCTTCTCGAGGAGAGCGCGCAGGCCGGCCAGAGAGCGAAGCTCTCCCTTGTGTCCGCGAGTCTCTTCCTTCTGCCGATCGCTCTCGACGGTGATGACCCGTGGTTCCTTAGATCCTCTTCCGCCTCTGGAGCCGCGCCTCTGTAGAGGATCGCCAGCCTCCGTCATGTCGAAGTCCTCTGACTTGCCCTTGGGTCGGGGTTTCCGCCCGGGTCGCCCGCCGCGGCGTCCTTCGGGTGCCCTGGCGGCACGGCTGAAGACCTGCTGCGGCTCTTCGCGTCGGCCACGACTGCGCCCTGCACCTTGTTTCCCCATGCGCTCGCCAACTGTTGGCTGGCGTCCCTCAGCCATGTGGCGCGGCTTATGCATGGAGAGGGCGATGCGCTTGTCCTTCTCGTTGAGCCCGACCACATAGATGGTGACGACCTCACCGACCCGCAGAGTTCGTGATGGGTTCTTCAGCCGCGAACCCGGGATCTGGGACATGTGAATCAACCCATGGTGGCCGACGCCAAGATCCACGAAGGCACCGAATTCGGTGAGATTGGTGATTCGCCCGCGTAGGCGCTGATCGAGTTTCAGGTCCGCGTAGCTTGCGATCCCTTCGTTGCGTGCATCACTGAGCTCGCCGCGGATATCACGCCCGGCGTCGGCGAGTTCGGCGAGTATGTCGAGGACCCGCATCCGGCCGAATTGTTCATTGACCAGATCGTTGAGGTTGACGTCGCGCTGGTTGCTGCCGAGGAGCTCAGATACCGGCTTGCTCTTGAGCTCGGCGATTTTCGCAACGAGAGGATAGTCCTCGGGGTGAATGGCGGTGACATCCAGGGGCTCTTCGCCGCCGTAGACGCGGAGGAATCCCGCCAGATGGCGGAACTGCTCGTCATTGAGCAAGCCCGTCTTGTGTAGCTCCTGCAGGGACTTGAAGTTGCCGTTCTTATTGCGGTGCTCGACGATCTTCTTCGCCCAGTCTCTCTCCATGCCCGGGAGACGCGACATGAAGTCGGCACTGGCTTTGTTGACGTCCACACCGACCTGGCCCACGCAGGAGGACACCACAGCCTCGAGCATGCGGTTGAGCATGCCTTGATGCACTTCGGTGAGATTATGGCCGAGGCCCAAGCCACGTGGCTCGATGCGGACCAGCTCGGGCAAGGGATCGCGAAGGCGCTGGGCGATATTGATCGCCGTGCGCATTCCGGTTTCGACCCCTGGCATGCGCCGGCGTCCGGCGGGACTCGTTGCATAGACGAGTGAGGGAGTTTCGTCGACGGGGATGAGATTGGGCTTTTGCCCCTCCTCCAAGCCCTGTAGAGCCTCCCGCAGCAGGGCGACGCCCTGCTCGTCACGGCGATTGTGGGGTACGGCGACCACTGCCGGCTCGTGCTCCCGGACGACCTCGGCGATGCGAGTCAGAGCCGCCTTCTGCTTCTCCTCATCCCCCAGGGCCGCGGTCTCCTTGATCAGGGTGCTGCCATCCTCCGCAAGTATCACCATCCAGAGGTTCTTGCTCGAGGCGCGCAGGGCCATGCATTTCTTGGCGCCCAGTGGCGGGGCGAGAAGCTGGGCGCGGAGGCTGCGGCCGAAGCTGCGCACGGTCTCGCGGTCGGCCTTCTCCTTGATCTTCAGGCGTACCGTGGCTTCGCAACTGGGATGCACCTGGCTCTCGAAGCTGTGCTTGTAGATTAGGTCCAGGAGTTGGCCGATCGGGCTGCTCGCATCGACATCCGGTGAGAATCGCTGTCGATAGAGTTCGAGCTCCCGGCCTTCGCGTAGGTGCAGATGCACCTTGATGATCCCTTCCCGTTCCGCCTTGCGGAGGGCGAGCATTCTCGCTGGCGAGATGCTGCGGACAGGTTCTTGGAAGTCGAAGAAATCCTGATAGCGCTTCGCAGCTTTGGTCCCGGGAGCCGCCGCGCTTGCCTTGAGGATGCCGCGCGACAATTCGTTGCGCGCTTGCTTTCTCAGCTCTGGGTTTTCTCCCCAGCGTTCGGCGAGAGCCAGGGCGACCGCTTCGAGAACCGCATCCTCCGAAGCCAGACCTTTCTCTTCGGATACATAGTCAGCAGCTGCAGAGAGAGGAGTCTTGTCTCCGAGTTGGTTCTTGCGGATTGCATCGACAAGATCGGTCAATCCGAGCTTCGCGACCCGGGCGTCGGCGGTGTGCTCGTGTGGTCGCAAGTAATGGTCGAGTTCGTCGAGCAATTCCTGGTCGAAGCACTGATCGAGGTTAGCAGCAAGACTGCCGAGTTCAGCCTCTCGCCCCTTGGCCAGTTCGCTGATCGCGGGCTTCCTGCCTTCCAATTCCGTGAGAAAGGCCAGGCGCTCAGCGATCGCCTCGCAGCGACCTTCGCCCGGGTCTCCGGTCTCGTCTCGGCGGTAATGAGCGATGAACAGAGGCGAGGCACCAGCGCTGAGTAGATCGACGATTGCCTTGATGTGATCCGGCGGGGTGTCGAACTCAGCTTGCAGTCGTTGCAGGATTGCTTCGGATTCCATGAGGAGAGCTTGCTGGCGCCGCAAAGGCTGCCAGCCATTGAACAAGCAGCCGTGACCATAGCAAGACCGGATCGCCTGTGTTGTTTCCCACTTAGACATGTCGTACTAAGGCGGGGTGGATCTCGAGCAGCTGCGCCGCATTTATCTGCGAGCACCAAACTGGGTGGGCGACTTCGTCATGGCGACGGCGGCCTTTGAGCGTCTGCGTGCGGGATTTCCGCAGGCCGAGATCTCGGTGGCTCTAAGGCCCTATCTCAGGCCTCTTCTCACGGGTAGCAGCTGGTTTGATCGGACCCTGGATGCCCCAAAAAAGCCTGGCCTCGGGAGCTTCCGAGCACAGCTCGCCGAACTCCGGGAAGGGGAATTCGACCTGGCCGTGGTTTTGCCCAATTCCTTCGTCACCGGCCTCCTGCCCTTCGCTGCCCGGGTGCCCATGCGGCTGGGCTATCGCCAGGGCCGCCCTGGATTGATGACTCATGGCCTTCGAGCTGAGCCTGGCCGGCCGATCTGGAGCCGGCGCGGGCCCCGTCGTCTGCCCATCGCCATGCCGCTCTACTACGAACGCCTCCTGGATCTGCTCGAGCTGCCGGCGGGTCGTGATCGCGGGATTCTCATGGTGACGGATGAGGAGCGGGCTTGGGTGGATCGCTGGTTGCGCGAACGTGACCTGCAAGACAAGAAGCTACTGCTCATGACCGCCGGAGCCTCCTATGGAGCGAGCAAGCTCTGGCTGCCGGAGCGCTTCGCGGAGGTTGCGAAGCATTATCACAATCGCCATGGGACGGCGGTGGTGGTTACAGCAGGCCCAAGTGAAGTGGCTCTCGCAGACAAGATCGCGGCGATGGGCGGCTGCGTCTCTGCCACCAACCCGGTTCTGCCCCTCGACATGATGAAGGCCCTGGTGGAACGTAGCTGCTTGATGATCACCAGTGACACCGGGCCTCGGCACCTGGCGGTGGCCTTCGACAGGCCGGTGGTCTGCCTCATGGGGCCAAGTGATCCGCGCTATACAGAGTACGGCCTGGACAAGACCAGCATCATTCGACGCGCAGAACTCGATTGCGTCCCCTGCCAGCGCAAGACTTGTCCCCTGGGGCATCATGACTGCATGCGCGGGATCACAGTCGCCGAGGTCATTGCCGAGACGGACGCTCTCCTGGCTAGGTACTAGCCAAAGACCATCGCCGCATAAGAGACGATCTGGGAGCCATCTGGAGCGGGGGCCTGTCCGTACTGCAGTAGCTCTGCCGGGCCCTCGGCGAGACTCGCGGTCAGGAGCATGGGGACCGAGCCGCAGACGCGATCCGGGTTCCCCGCGGCTTCCACAGAACGGAAGAACTCGCCGGATTCACCCCTCTCCAGATGCGCGAGGCGTGAGCGTTCACGGACCTCGAGTTCCTGTAGGAGTTGCTGGTCGACAGGATTCGGATCGCCGAAGAAAGGACCCAGGTGCGCCAAATCAGCGCCGGCGATGAAGCAGGTTCGCTTGCCGCTCGCAGCGACGGCTTCACGAAAGGTAGTCAATATGGCCTGGAAATAGGCCTCGTTCTCAGGGTTCCCGTCTCCCGAGGGCAGGGCGCCGGTCAGAAAACAGGCAACTCGAGCCTCGCGATCGCCGAGCAAGTGCTGCAGGAAGAGGACTTGGAATTCGATGCTGTGTTCCTGCTTGTGCAGGAGAAGATCGAGTGGATCCGCTGGCCCCAGGCTTGCGTGGATGCGCGCGACGAAGTCCCGATCGCAGCTCAGCTTCCCGAGGGGGGTTTCCCAGTCCATGGCCAAGCCGGTGACCGTCGCCGCCGGTCCTTGGTGGCCGGTCCCGAAGATGACATATAGATCGGCGGTCTCAGCTGTCATCAGCCGGCCATAGGCCTCCGCATAGGCGGAGTGACCGCGGCTCAGGTCGATATGCGGGGCCACGAGTCCCCGTGGGGAAGGGCCCTTGTTGGCGCGAGAGGGCAGCATCTTCTGGAGCATTGCCCGGCACTCCGCCGCTTCTCGGGGGTAGCCGGCGCTGCCTGCATGGCTGGAAGCCCGTGTCTCCAAGCTGCTGAAGGCCGCGCAGGTCCTCTCCAAAGCCTCGCGGAAGCGTCTCGAGTTGAGCATCAGCTGCTGATCGAGCTGCCGCACCAGACCGGGGAGAAGATCCGCCGGCAGCTCGATCTGGTTCTCGGAACGGAGCTTGCTGGTGATATCGAGCAGGCTGTGCTGCCCATCGAAGAGCTCGAGCAGGGGCAGGAGGGGTTCCGGGATGAAAATTCCGTCCGGGCTGATGCCCAGGGGGTCGCTCAAAACCAGGCCTGGTTGGCCTTCATGGCTCACGGCCTGGCTGTCCAGGCGCCGAAACATCGGTCTTTCCGGGTCGGCTGGTGATTGCGCCATGCTGGCATAAGATAGTTGCTATCGATGACGGACGGGCCATTTCTTCTGCTGGTACGTGAGGACGGGGAAAGCGTCCCGCATCCTTTCTTTCAGAGCACAGTGACCATCGGCAGGTCGCAGGACTGTGATGTGACCCTGCACGACCGCAAGGTCTCACGCAAACACTGCCGTCTGGAGCGCAGCGAGAGCGGTTTCATTCTGATCGACGAGGGGGCACAGAATCCGGCGAAGGTCGATGGCGATCCCGTTGACCGCTGTGATTTGGGCATCGGCGACCATTTCTTCGTCGGGGATTGTGAGATCGAGATCCTCCTGCCTAGCGAGGAGACTCCTGGTCTGGATGAGACCCAGCTCGCGGAAGGGGGCCAGAGCACCAAGGACCTGGCGGCCTTCGTTGCCATTGCGCGGGCGCTCAATGACGAGCGTGACCTCAGCCGGCTCTTGACCTCGATCGTCGATGCGGCCATCCAGCTGACTGGCGCCGAACGCGGCTTCCTCATTCTCGGACAGGGCGAGGCTTCCACCGTGGAAGTGGCGCGCAACTTCGCCCGTGAAGAGGTCGGTAGCCCGGAGTTCAAGATCTCGCGCACGATCGCCGAGCGGGTTCGGGAGACCGGTGTACCGGAGCTCACTACCAACGCCCAGGATGATGATCGCTTCAGCTCCCTGGCATCGGTCACGGATCTGAAGCTGCGCTCGATCCTCTGCATCCCCCTGCGGATCCGCGGAGTTGTCGAGGGCGTCCTCTACATCGACAACCGTCTTCAGAACCAGGTCTTCAAGGAGCGCGAGAAGGCTCTCCTGACTTCCCTTGCCGATCATGCCGGGCTTGCCATTCACAATGCCCGCACCATGCACGAACTGCGTGGCAAGCAGGTTGATCTGGAAACGGCCCTGAGTCGTGTGGCACAGCTCAACTCCGCCCTCAAGGGCCAGGTGCAGGAGCAACAGGTCGAGCTTGCGGATATGCGGGATCAACTGTCCCGTGCCAGCCATGGTGGCCGTTTCCGCTACGACTACTCGTCGATCGTCGGCGATAGTCGACGGATGAACGAGCTCTTTGCGGTTCTCGACAAGTACATAGAAGCCGAGGAACCCGTGCTCATCCTTGGCGAATCCGGGACCGGCAAGGAGCTCGTGGCTCGTGCCGTGCATCGGCTCGGGACGCGATCGAAGGGCCCGTTCATCTCCGAGAACTGTGCCGCCTTGCCAGAGGCTCTTCTGGAGAGTGAACTCTTCGGCTACGTAAAGGGCGCTTTCACCGGTGCGGCCTCCTCTCGCAAGGGGCTGCTGGTGGCGGCTTCAGGTGGAGTGCTATTTCTCGATGAGATCGGTGACATGCACCCTGGATTGCAGACCAAGCTTCTCCGGGTCCTGCAGGAGGGGGAGGTCCGCCCCCTGGGTGGGCAGAACACGATCAAGGTCGATGTACGCCTGGTCACTGCTACCAATCGCAACCTGGAAGAGATGGTCCAGGAAGGCGATTTTCGCGAGGACCTGTACTACCGCCTGAACGTTCTTCGTGTGCAAGTTCCGCCGCTCAGGGAGCGCCGTGAGGACATCCCCATCCTGGTGGAGAGGTTCCTCACCGATGCGGCCAAGGACAGTGGCCAGCCCAGGGTGAGAGTGAGCCCCGATGCGATGCGCGCGCTCAGCGCCTACCGCTGGCGGGGCAATGTGCGTGAACTCCAAAACGAGATCTTGCGCGCAGCGATTCTCAGCGATGGTGTCATTCTCGAATCCCACCTCAGCGAGACCGTGCGTAATCCCGAAGAGGATCTGGACTATTCGGGCTCCAGCTTGGTGCCTGCCGAGCGCGGCACCACGCTCCCCGAATTGGTGAGGGACTTGGAAATCCGCGAGATCACCAAGGCCCTGCGGCAGTCGACCGGCAACAAGAGTCGTGCAGCCGAGATGCTCGGGGTCTCCCGCTTCGCTCTGCAGAGAAAGCTCGACAAGTACTCACTGCAGGACGAGCCGGAGGAGCCAGAGGTTCAAGAGGCGGGTGAGAATTGACATTCTCTCAGCCATTTACCGGCTACGAGATTCTGGCCAAGATCGGCTCAGGCGCCATGGGGACCGTCTTCAAGGCTCGGCAGAAGAAGATGGGTCGCATCGTCGCCCTGAAGGTGCTGCGGCCTTCACTGGCGAGAAACGAGCACTTCGTCGATCGCCTGCGACGTGAGGCCCGCATCGTCGGCTCGCTCAGCCACCCCAACATCGTCGCTGGCTATGACCTGGGAGAAGAGGGCGGATACCACTTCTTCGTCATGGAGTTGGTCAGGGGCGATTCTCTAAAGCAGCTGCTCGCTGAGTGGGGGATGTTCCCGGAAGAACAGGTCCTGGATGTGGCCATCCAGGCCTGCGAGGCCCTCGATCATGCCTTCGAGCGAGGCATCATCCATCGGGACATCAAGCCGGGCAACATCCTCATCAACCAAGAGAACAGGGTCAAGCTGACCGACATGGGCTTGGCCAAGGGACCCACCGATGTGACTCTCACCCGGGATGGTGCAACCGTCGGGACCCCGCAGTACATCAGTCCGGAGCAGGCGAGGAATCCCCAGGAGGTCGACGTGCGCTCGGACCTCTACTCTCTGGGGGCGACACTCTTTCACATGGCTACGGGCTCGCCGCCCTTTCGCGGCAACAGCATCGGTGAGCTAATTACCAAGGTGCTCTCCGAACGGGAGCCATGGGCGAAGGAGCTCAATCCTCTGCTCAGCGATGGCCTGAATCTGGTCATTCGCAAGCTTCTCGCCAAGGATCCGGATCTTCGCTATCAGACTCCTGCAGAACTCCTCGAGGACCTGCGTCGAGTGCAGCGCGAGGAGGAGCCGGATGTCGATCTGCGCAAGCTCGAGGCTGTGGAGAGAAGTCGCCCGCGATGGGGGATGCTCACCGCCGTCGCCCTCCTTGCGCTAGTGAGTCTGTTGCTGACCTGGGCCCTATGGCCGGTGCAGGATGACAGTCAGCCGACACCCTCAGCCAACGAGCTCTACCGTATGAGTCTTCGCGATGCAGTGACCGGGGCTCGTACCTATCGGCAAAAACTCGCTGCCGTCCAAGGCTTCGAAGCGAGCGCCAGAAACCCTATTCAGGAGCAGATCAGCAGGGACAAGCGCGCCGACATCAATGCTGACCTGGTCCAGGATCTGCGTGAGTTCATCGATGCTTTTCTTGATGAAGCGCGCATCGCCTGGCTGGAATCCCCTGAGAACTGGCGTGATACCCGGGAACGTTTCGATGATCTTCTCAGGCGTGCGATGCAGGATCGCTTCGGCTACCTGCCGGCCAACCTACCGCCGTCGGCTCGCGCGAGCATCGACCCATTCATGCGCAAGCAGGGGCGCGATGTCGACAACCTGGTGTTGCGTCGGGACCAGCGCTACCTCCGTGACTACGTCAGCTACTTGGAGAGCGATGTGCAGGATGAAGTTGACCGTCGTCTGGCGGCGAATGATCTTGTCGGTGCAGAGCGGGCCATCAATGCCATTCAAACCGCCTTTCATGGCAAGGATGGTCGCCCGCGCCTGGACCAATTGCCGAACGAGCTCATCAATGCAGTGGAGGGCAATCGTTCCCTCGAGACTGGGCAGTTGCGCCGGCTGATCTTGATGCGGCGAAGTTCGCTCGCGGCAAGAATGCGTGCTGAGGTCGAGCAGGACTTCGGCGGACTTCGCCAGCGCCTGGCCGACGGTGCTGACCCGCGGCGGATACTCCGCAATCTCAATGAACTCGAAATGGAGATCGCGCAGCATTACCCGGGTAAGGAGGACTTCGCCGTTCTAGCGGAGAATCCTTGGGACCTGGTGGAAGGCGGCGTTCGCCGGCTCAGCCAGGAGATCCGCCGTGAACTGCGTTTTCTGGAGAAGGACCTTCTGGCCGAGGATCTGCGGCAGGCCTATCGGAGCCTACTCATGGAGGGAGATGCCCGGGCGACCATCGAGCTCCTGCGCAATCGCAGTCTCAGTGAGGAAGGCTTGCTCGAGGAGCGGGGGCGTCACGTTGCAGTCCTGAGTCAGGCCCTGAGTGTTCGCGACGCCATGTTCACCGCGATCCTGGACGGCAGACGATCCGCGGTGCTCTCTCAGCCGGACGGGCGTCGGGTCGTGTTGCGTGAGCAGCCAGACCTAAGCCATGTCTTGGTGACCGAAGGCCCGGAAGGTGAGCGCAAGGTGCAGCTTGTTCACCTGGACATCGATGGGCTGTTCCGCTCCTTGGGTGTGGAGTTCCAGGAGCTGCTGCAATCGAAGTCCCTTGGCCAAGGTCTGGCCTTTTGGCAGTTCGTCTCCGGCAGCCGGCGCAATCAGGCTCTTGAAGCCCTCGCTGACATGCAGACCCGCCGCTTCTTTTCTGACACCCTGCGCATGTTGGTCGAGGAGATTCAGGGGCAGTCGGCTGATCTGGAGAGCTCTGCAGCAGCCACCTTGACGCGGCTACGCCAGGCGGTGGAGAGTCAGAACCTTCCCCTGGCGAGACAGCGGCTCGAGGAGTTTCGCGGCAACTATGGCGACTCCCAGGTCGCTAGAGGTAATCGACGCAATCTTCGGCAGCTGACCCAGTGGGTGGACCTGGCGGAGCGGCGTCAGGAGCTTCGCTCGGATTATCTGCAGAGGGCGGCCAGCGGGGTAAACCTGGAGGTCGATAACGACTTGCACCTCAGCCTCGATTATTCGCTCTCCGCTCTCAGTGCTCTCGCGGCTGAGGGGGATTGGCGCAGTGAGGTGGACCACCTCGGTCTCGAGTCCGAGGCCTGCAGCATCTCGGAGGCTCTGCAGCAGTCTCTAGAATTCCCACTCCTGCTGACGCGAGATCGCAGCTTTGAGATCAGCATGCGATACAGACTTCCTGGGGAGGATCTGGGCCCGCGCATGCTGCTCCTGGCGGTGGATGGTATGTGGGCTGCCTTGGCTGTCTTGCCAACGGCTGACAAGGTCTTCGCAGTTCTAGGGCCTGGGGATCCAGCGGATTCGGTCGAGCTCATGCAGGTGGAGTTCAACCGAGCCTTGGATGACTTCGAATCCAGCAACGTGACCATAGTCCCGGGTGGAATCCACGAACTTCGCCTGCGACGCGAGGTCCGTAGGGGCAGGGTCTTCTTCACAGTGATCTTCGAAGGCATGGAGATGGCGACTGCCGACTTCCCTCTGCAAGACGAGCTCGAGTCGCATTTGCGACTAATCCCCATGCAGTCCCTGGAGCTCTTCAGTCTGCGTTTGCAGGAACGCTAGCAGGCGGAGGGCCTGGCTTTCGTCTCACTTGGCCGGAGCGACGCCCGGTGCGTTTTGAAAACCCGGTCTCTGGGCAGAGTCCGCCCTTGGATCCTCGTTGGGGTCGCCAAGCCGCAGTTGTTCGAGTTCCGCGTACAGGCGGAGTCCCCCTTGCTCCCCACTCGGGTTTGCAGCGAGTGCGGAGAGTTCCGGGCCTAGCAGCTCGGGAACGCGCTCCATGGCCAGGACTCGAGTTGCCACGCTGGGCTTGATGGCAGACAGCAGTCGCTCGAGCACACGCTCGGACTTGCGGGGTTTTTCGGACTGTACCCGAGCCCAGTGCCGAGCCAGATGGCGCAGGCCAAGTACCGGATCGCCGAGCCGGAGACCGTCGAGGCAGGTTTCGAGAACCTCATCGGCACTGGCCTCCTTGCTGGCGATGATGGCGAGTCCCGCCGAGAAGGCATCACGAAACTCGCGAGACGCGCGGGCCAACTCGACCTTCAGACGCCAGGCGCGATCGGAATCCGGATCGTGGGCGAAGCAACGATCCAACCAAGCCTTGGCTGCAGAGAAGTCTCCCAGCTCGATCGCGGATCGGACGCGTCCGGCCAGATCTTCACTGCCTTCGTGATGTTCCAGATCTTCTTCCTTGATCTGTAGCTTGCGGAAGCGGCTTTCGAGCATGTAGCTGGCCAGACTGCTCGGCTGCGAGGCGATGAGCCTCTGCATGCCCCGCAAGGCTGCCGGACTGCGATTCAAGCGGCTATCCAGCTTGATCAGGCGAGAGCGGGCTTCGCCTAGCCCAGGCTCGAGGAGCAGGCAGCCCGCCATCTCTTCTCTTGCTGACATGTGCTTGCCGAGCTGCAGGTAAGCTGTGGCCAGATACCACTTGATGACAGCATGGGGCAGCGCATGCGCCGAGTGTTGAACGGCCTTGAGGCGCTGATCCTCCTGTGACATGAGAGACGCCAGGGCGGACCAGTTCTTTGTCGAGGCGAGGCCCAGTCCGGTGGCGCAGGATTCGAGCATCCGCAGATCTTCCAGCACGGTCTGCGCGACGGCATCGAGGAGTCGATCTGCAGTCCACTCCATGCGAAGGCTGCTGCCCCTGGGATGGGGCTCGATCTCGATCAACAACTCCGGGCCAGCAGCACCGCATGAGCGAGTGGCCTCGTCGGGGACGAAGATCCCAGGATTGAAGAACAGGAGATCGTCTTCGCAGCGCAGGCTCGTGGCCTGGATGCGTCCATTGGTAGCCACACGGAAGGAGCCGTCTTCTTCGCGGCGAAAGTGCAGGCGGTAGCTACCGGGCTCGCTTTGGTAGACCTGAACTCTAGCGTCGTTGAATCGCGATTCCGTGCCGGGGATGAGCGCCCTGCAGCTATCGGCGAGTATCCAAGCGAGCACATCGGGCTCGACTCTGACCTCGCGACTCTGTTCATGATCGGCGCCGAAACCAAGAACCGTACAGCCCGAGCAGGCGAGTGCGGCGAGAGACAACGCTCCCACGCCAATGTGTTGTCGGATTCCTGAGCTTCCCATCTTCCCCGCGGCCGAAGCCTGTCGAACCGCTGGCCAATCGGGCGGTTCCTGTGGAAGGCTTCGTCACCTGCGGGAGTGGTCTTGAGGGCTATGTCGACAGCTTTCGAGAGGCCCCTTGGCAGGGGGCCGTCAGCCCTCGGCAATTGTCATGGCGATGGCCTTGCCGCCATCATGACTGAGGCTGAGATGGATCTTTGCGATGCCTAGCTCGAGCGCCTTTTCGGCGGCAGGTCCGCTCAAAGCGATGCGGACAGCCCCTGTCGTATCGTGTTGCACCTCGATTTGACCGAAGCCGATCCCCTCTGCCCAGCCGGTTCCCAGGCACTTCATGACCGCTTCTTTCGCGGCAAAACGTGCTGCCAGGGACTCAGCGCTGGATTGCTTGGACATGCAGTACTCCTGCTCGAGACTTGTGAACACGCGATCGAGAAAGCGTGCACCGTGCCGATCCAGGAGCCGGCTGATACGCTCGATATCAACCATGTCGATTCCGATGGCGCGAATCATCGCCCCTCTGCCTTGAAGGCAAGGGGGCTTGCATGACCATTCCTGACTTGCCATGCCGCGAGGCTGGGCTCGGCCATATCCGGCAGGGCGCAGACGACCTGGATCATCTCTTCCCAGGCGCCACGCAAATCGATGCCACTGAGCCTGGTTGATCCGCGCGGATGACTATGGAAGAACGCGCAGACGGCGAGACCCTGCTCGGACCATTCGTCTTCGGCTCGGAGAAAGTCCAGCGGGTCGATCTCGAATTTGCAGACCTCTGCGGCATGATTCGGCAGGAGACGGAAGCCCTGCAGGCCTAGTTGCTCGCCTTCCCAGCGTCCGCCAAGGAGGCCGCAGGCTTCGCGGGGAGCAGCGGATTGGGCGCCTTCGATCATTTCGCGGACCAGTGAGGTCTCGCAGAGAATCTCCATCGGCCCTATTCTTGTAGACGCGGCCGCCTCCCTGCAATCCTTGGCTCCAACATTGGAGCTCGCGGACCGTATCAGTCCCGGATGATGCCCGTCCTCAAGCCTCTCCTCGCTGGCAAGATCCCCTTGTTAGTGCTGGCATGCCTGCTTCCGTTCAGCGCTCTGTCCGCGGCGAAGCTGCGCCGCCCCGACCTAGGGGAGGAGATTCTCCGGCCACAGGGAGACATGCGGGCATTCCAGCAACATCTGGAAGCTCTGACCGCTGAGGACATGGCTGGTCGGGGGACTGGCAGTCCGGGTGGCATGCGGGCCATCGCCTACCTCGAGCGCCAGATGCGGTTGGCGGGATTGAAGGGCCTGCCAGGCCTCATTCGCGAGTACCGACAGGAGTTCTCTCTCGCCGATCCGCGGCCCATCGAATTCAACCTCCTGGCAACGGGTCTCAGCTGGATGGATAGCAGTGGTGAGATCTCTTCGCGGCAAGATGCGGCAGTGCCATTCTGCTTCAGCCCCGACGCGGATATCGAGCGACAGCTGGTCTTCGTCGGTTATGGCTTGAAGATCCCCGAGCTCGGCATTGACGAATACGCCGGTCTCGATGTGCGCGGCAAGATCGTTCTGGTCCTGCGCGGAGCCCCGGGTCGGGCCTGGCGCTCGAGCCGATTCAAGGGAAAGGGAGAGGCTTTGAAGTTCAGCAGCAAGATGGGCACCGCCTTGGCTGCCGGCGCGGCGGGCTTTCTCTTGGTGGGGGAGTCCGCTGGCTTGGATGAGGAGCAGGAGGACGCCCTGGTGCGTCGCGCGCTCCGGGCTCGCGGAGAGTCCACTCTACCAGCCCTTTGGATCACTCGCGGTCTGGCTGAAGAGCTGTTGGCCTGCAGTGGCCAAAGCCTGGCGCAACGCCAAGCGGGCATCGATCTGCAGCTGGAGGCCATCGCCTCCCAGGCCCGGAAGTCGAAGGCAGAGGCGCAGTATCGCGGGCTCATTCCAGAACTCCGTTGTCGCCTGCGGGTGTCCATGGCCGGGCCGAGACCGGATCTGCAGACAGCAAACCTGGTGGGGCTCCTACGCGGAGTCGATCCCCAGCTGCGCAATGAATTCATCGTTATCGGCGCGCACCATGACCACCTTGGGCGCGGCGCCTTCGGATCCATGGCTAGAGATGCGGTGGGGCAGGTTCACCCGGGTGCGGATGACAATGCCTCAGGCGTGGCCGCCCTCCTGCTCCTGGCCGAGTATCTCAGCGCGGAGGAACAGCCTGGCACCCGGCGATCCTTGCTCTTTGTGGCCTTTGGCGCCGAGGAACTGGGCATGCACGGCAGCAAGCAGTTCCTGGCGGACTGTCCCGTGCCGCGTGCCAAGATCGCTGCGATGATCAATCTCGACATGATCGGTCGAGCCGGGGCGGATCGCCTTCGGATCGAAGGAGTTGCGAGCGGTCTCGGGCTCCGTGATCTGGTGCGAAGTATCAGTGATGACTGTCAGCGCAGGGTGCGCCTTCGTGAGCGCGCGTCTTCGCGATCTGATCATTGGAACTTCCTGCAGTCAGGGATCCCGGCCCTCTTTGTGAACTCAGGGATCCATGAGCAGTACCACCGACCTAGCGATGTTCTCGAACTCATCGAGCTGGGTCCCGCCCTCGAGACCGTCGATCTGGTTGCCAAATTGATCGTCAGGCTTGCGGATTTGCAGCAGGCGCCGAAGTTCTCGCCGGATGGATTGAGCAAGAGCTTCTTGCGCTCCGGAGACAAGAAGAAGTAGCCCTTCGGCGCGGGGACTGGGTACGCTCGCTCGAGATGAGCTCCTACCCATATGGCAGCAGATCAGCTTCGAAGGCGCCCCTAGGACCACTGGCCCCCCTGCTAGATCGGGCGAGCACCCACGCGGCTGAGTCTGCGGCGGCCATCGCCGCCTTTGGCAAGCGCGAGCAGTTTGGTGACTTTTACCCGCGGCTTGGGCATCGCAACGGCATGGAATTCGAGTCGGCCATCGCTGAGCTGGAGCAGGCAGATGGTGCCCTTGGCTTCAGCAGCGGCATCGCCGCCATGCACGCGGCGATCCTCGGCCTCTGCAGTGCTGGCGATCGAGTGCTCATCGCCAGGCAGATCTATGGCGGCACTTCCAACCTGGCCAAGGAGATCCTCCCGCGCTTTGGCATCGAAGTGGAGCGTTTCTCTTCCCTCGATCCTGCGCAATTGGAGGCAGCTCTCAGCAAGCCGACTCGCATGGTCGTGGTTGAGACGCCTATCAATCCGACCCTACGCATCGTCGATCTGCGTCGAATCAGCAGGCTCTGCCGGGAGGCGGGCGCCATCTCCGTGGTGGATAGCACCTTTGCGCCGCCTCTGCAGCAGCGCTGCCTCGGACTTGGAGTCGATCTGGTCATGCATTCGGCGACCAAGTTTCTTGGCGGGCATTCGGATGTTCTGGCCGGTGTCCTGGCCGGCTCGCATGCGCTGCTCGGGGAGATCGAGTCCTTTCGGGTGCGCACCGGAGCAATCCTCTCCGCCGACAGTGCCTGGCTGCTCTGTCGGTCCCTGCACACCCTGGAGCTGCGCCTGCGGGCGCAGCAGGAGGCGGCGGGTCAGATTGCGCAGGATCTGCAGTCACTGGTGACAGCTGGCGGGCCTGTGCGCTCGGTTAATTATCCTGGCCTGGCGGAGCATCCGGATCATGCCCTCGCCCGGGAGCAGATGCAGGGCTTCGGTGCCCTGGTGACTTTCGAGGTCGATGGGGGCCTGGAGTCGGCCATGCGCTGTTTTGACCGCCTGAGACTCGTGGCTAGAGGCCCCTCCCTGGGAGGGGTGGAGAGTCTGGCCAGTCTGCCCGCCCACACCACTCACGCATCCCTGAGTCCAGAGGAGCGGGCTGCTGAAGGGATCGCCGAGGGTCATATGCGTGTTTCGGTGGGGCTCGAGGGCGCGGAACTGATCATGGCCGATTTGCGGCAGGCCCTTGGCTTGTCCTAATGCTGGCCTGACCAGGCGCTATGCTGCCGGTGTCCCTGCGGGAGCATTCAGTGGACTAGGTCGTCGCGGCTCCCTATACCGAAAGGCGATTCAGGCATATAGATCACAACCCCAAGCAGGCCATGAACAGCAAGACCAGCCTTCTTTTAAGTCTCCCTGCCGCACTGCTTTGTGGTGCTGCGGCCCTGATCTCCAGGCCGGCGGAGCCGCAGGGCAGCAGCCTCAACATCGCCGTGGTCGATTTTGATCTGGCGGTGAAAGCCTACCCGCGCACGGAAACGATGCGGGCGGAGCAGGGCAAGCGCTTCCAGGGTTTCCAGTCCCAGATCGATGCTCAGGAGCTCAAGATCGAGGATCTGAAGGGTGACCGGGATGGTTATCGAGTGGGAAGCACCGAGTACATGGACAAAGATGAGCGAATGCAGGCCGAGATCGACTACCTGAACCGTCTGGTTGGGAGGCTGCGCTCGACCATGGGGAAGGAAACCGCGGACCTATACATCACCATGTATACGGAAGTAAACCAGGCCATCGATGCCTGGGCTGCGCAGAACAAGGTCGATCTGGTCCTGCGTCGCTGGCCCATGGAGCGGCTCAACGCGGGGGATGACAACCAGATCCTGGGCAACGCCTTCCAGAGCTTCGATGTGATCTACAACTCTCCGCGTCTGGACCGCACCACCCAGGTATCCGACTTCCTGCGCAGCTGGAAGCAATAGCGGCGAGCCCCAGCGGCTCTACAGGCAAGCAGCCCGAGGCAGCGAACACCGGGAAGTAGCCGGCTAGTAGTCGCTTGCAGGTCTCAGCCAGCATATCCTCTTTCGCACATTGAGCAGGCAGCAACGAACCCTCAAGAAGGCCATCGAGTTCACCGGGACCGGACTGCACACGGGTAAAGAGATCCGGATGCATCTGAAGCCCGCGGAACCAGGCAACGGGATCACCTTCGTCCGCAGCGATCTGGAGGGTGAGCCGGAGGTAAGGGCGTCCAGCGCATATCTGAAGACCCGAGAACGGCGCACCTGTCTCCACCACGGTCAGGCTGAGGTCTTTACCATCGAGCACCTGATGGCTGCCCTCTTGTCCCTGCAGATCGACAATGTGGAGGTAGAGGTCAATGCCGAGGAGCTGCCCGGGATGGATGGTTCGGCTCGGGAATTCGTCGACCAGCTGAAGGAAGCCGGCACCTTGGAGCAACGGGCGCCTCGCGCCCAGTATGCGATCAAGGAACCGATCTACCTGCGGGAGAATGGGGCGGCACTCCTGGCCCTGCCGGGCAACGGTGGGCTGAGTATCGACTACAACTTGGACTACCCTGACGGTGTCGGCATGCTCAGTCAGAGCCGGCAGAGTGCCTCCTTCATGCTGGATCCGGAGGGATTCGAGAAAGACATCGCATCGGCCAGGACCTTCGTTTTCGAGCACGAGGTGGAGCCCTTGATGGCCGCTGGGCTCGGCAAGGGGGCTAACTACCAGAACACTCTGGTGGTGGGGCCGAATGGCGTTAAGGAGAACAGCCTGCGCTGTGACGACGAGCTCCCGCGGCACAAGATTCTCGATCTGATCGGCGACCTATCAATCTGTGGCGTGGACCTGGATGCGCACATTGTCGCCACCCGTTCCGGTCATTCCCTCAATCTGAAGCTGGTCAACCGCATCGTCGAGGAGATGCAGCAAGAGGAGGATCGGGGCGAGCTGATCCGCGACACGGGACTGGAGATTCGTGAGATCCTCAACCTCCTTCCGCATCGCTATCCCTTCCTGCTCATCGATCGAGTGATTGAACTCGACGGTTTCAAGCGAGCAGTGGCGATCAAGAACGTCACCATCAACGAACCCTACTTCCAGGGACACTGGCCCGGTCAGCCCATCATGCCTGGGGTATTGCAGCTCGAAGCCATGGCCCAGCTGTCGGGGGTGCTGCTCCTGCGCAAGCTGGAGAACACGGGCAAGCTGGCGGTACTCTGGAGCATTGACAAGGTCAAGCTACGTGGTGCGGTGGTCCCTGGCGACCAGCTGCGCATCGAGGTTGACACCATTCGAGCCAAGCCGAGCCTCGGCCACGTTCAGGCGCGTTGCAAGGTTGCCGGCAAGCTGGTAGCCGAGGCACAGCTCAAGTTCACCCTCATCGATGCATGAGGAATGAGGACGATCGATGAGCGAAGTGGAGAAGGTGCGCGTAGGCGTGGTTGGCACCGGCCACCTCGGGAAGCACCATGTGCGTATCCTCAGCGAGATGGCTGGGGCCGACCTGGCGGCGATCTCCGACTCTGTCCCCGATCGACTGCGAGAAATCAGCGCCAAGTACGGGGTTGAGGGGCATGCGGACTATCGGCAGTTGGCCGGCAAGGTCGACGCGGTTTGCGTCGTAGTCCCAACGCATCTGCACCGGGAGGTTGCTGGCTTCTTTCTCAGCGAGGGGGTGGATGTCCTAGTTGAGAAGCCCATTACGCCGACTGAGGCCGAGGGTCGAGAGCTGGTGCAGCTGGCTCGAGAGCGTGACCTGATCCTGCAGGTTGGCCATGTGGAGCGATTCAACTCGGCCTTGAAGGCCATTTCCGAATTGGGGATGGTGCCGCGTTACATCGAGTCCCATCGATTGGCGCCCTTCACCTTCCGCAGTATGGATATTGGGGTGGTGCTGGATCTGATGATTCACGACTTGGATCTGGTCCTGGCACTGGTGGGAAGCAAAGTGCGGGCCGTGGATGCATTTGGCGGGTCGGTATTCTCGAGTTCGGAGGACATGGCCAGCGGGATCCTCAAATTCGAAAACGGGGCGGTTGCCCACCTGACCGCCAACCGGGTCGCCATGAAGCCCATGCGGCGGATGCGGATCTTCTCGCCCGACTGCTACGTCAGTCTGGATTTCCACACCGCCCATGGCTTGGTGATCCGGAAGAATCCTGGAGTTGACTTCAAGAAGCTTGATCTTGCCTCAGTGGACACGAGTCAGATCGATGACCTGTGGAAGTACGTTTTCGAGGGATTACTCACCATCAAGGAATACCAGCTTGATGAGGGCAACCCTTTGGCCAGTGAGATCGAGTCCTTCCTCCAGGCCGTGCGCACTCGCAGCGAGCCAGAGGTCAGTGGGGAGGCCGGCTGCGAAGCGGTGGCTGTTGCTCACCAGGTGCTCGGTGCCATTGGTGAGAACGCCTGGTAGTGCAAGCAGCTAGCTGCTTGCAGCGCTTTCGACAAGCCCCGTACCGGTGCTTTCTCCCTGTTCGCGCGGATCAACTTGTTGGGCTGATCTTCGTTGCTTCCGGTCGTTGCCAGCCACTCAGCTTCGGCTACTCTTTGTGCAGAGAGGCTCGTTGCTGCGGGTCTCGTGATCTCCAGCACGACAAAAAGTGAGCCTATGCCTTCACTCTGGGGGCCGACCCTGAGGGCTGGAAGGTTCCCGGAGGCCTCGCGCCAGCCGGGCACCTCGCCTGCCCGGGGGGTCCCCACCTGTATCAAGGGTTCAACTCGTCGGTGTGGAGCACGGTCACTGCGGCACGAGTCTCTCGAATTTCAAGGCTCTCCTCGCTACCCTGAGGGCCCCGAACGACCCAGGGCGGTATTGGGTCGGAGAGGTTCGCCTTCCGCAACGCATGGCGGAAGCGGTCAGGCGGACCAAACAACGCTTGGAATCACATGGGTCGCTTCCTTCTCGGTCTGCTCGTCGCCTCCGGTTTGTTTTGGGCCTACAACACCTGGGGGACAGACTCCGGTGGGGCAGCTGAGGCCGCTCAGCCCTTAGATGGGGGAGTCCTGAAGCCCGGCGGCTTGGGGGAGGAAGGGGTCGATCCCCTGCGGGAGCTGGAAACCTCCCGGACCGCTGCGGAGCTTCTCGCCCAAGGGGCCGCGGCAGAGGAGTCCCGAAAGGCTAAGCAGTCGGCGGCAGCGGCCCCGGTTGATCCGCAAGTTGATCCGCAAGTTGATCCGAAAATGGAGGCCAAAGTCGATCGGCCCTCTGTTCCCTTGGCGGCGAGCGCAGGGGCAATCGATCGCGGCTTTATCCACACTCCTGAGGGCCGGAAAACGGCCCTTCAGGCGCAGGCAGCTGCTCTGAGCATGGAACCGGCAGAAGCCCTGCGAAGGAGCACGATCATTCTCGAGCATTGCATGCGCGAATCGATCGCAAAGGACGATGCGCAGGCAAAGGCCCTGGTGGAAGAGCTCTACGGCAAGCATCGCTCCCTGGTGCGGCAGGTGGCCTTCAATCCGGCGAACGGGGTGCGTGCACTCCAGTATCGGGTAGCGGCAGGTGATTCTCTCGACAAGATTGCGGCGCGCTATCGCAAGAGCCATGACCTGCAGCTCGATGGCCGCAGCATCGCTACGATCAACCGGATTCGGGATCCACGCAGCCTGCAAAAGGATCAGCTCCTGCGCATTCCGACGGACCGTATCCATGTGGTCGTGGAGAAGAAGAGCTTCCTCACGGGGGTCTATCTGGGAACCGACCTGGTCAGGCTCTACTGGTGCAGCCATGGCAAGCCGGGGCATGAGACCCCGGTGACCAGCTTCCTGGTAAGCGAGAAGATCGCCAAGCCTGACTGGTTCTTCGCTGGCCAGCAGATTCCATACGGGGCCAAGGAGAATCCGCTGGGTACCCATTTCGTGAAGTTCAAGCACGACAGTTTCAGCGGCTTTGGCATCCACGGGACCACGGAGCCGGATCGCATGATGGAGGAAGTCTCGCTTGGCTGTATCCGCCTGCGAAACGAGGACATAGACGAATTCTTCCGCTTGGTTCCAAGGGGCGCAGAAGTGCGAATTCAGTCGTCCTGAGCCCCCAGGGGGGCCCTGCTAAGTTGCCGATTCATCGTCGTTCGCAGATTGCGAAGAAATCTGATGGCGGTGCTTGATTGGGAAGGCTTCCGCGCTACGTTCATCGACCCCCCAATTTCGGGAGACGCGGCCTGGCTCCTAGACTCAGGAAGCGGTCGGTCTTTGACATTTCGGATAGCCTCGGACTCGTGTGTGAAATCACGGGTCCAAGCCTGTTTCTCTCAATGACTTAGGTCACCCCGGCCTGGTCGGAGAGGGAAGCGATCAGTTGGTCCCTTGTTCGGGGGCCAACTATGCTTGGGACCAACCCAGAACAAATTTAAAGTGAAGGGTTTGATCCTGGCTCAGAACGAACGTTGGCGGCGTGGATGAGGCATGCAAGTCGAGCGAGAAAACTCCCTTCGGGGGGTGAGTAAAGCGGCGGACGGGTGAGTAACACGTAATCAAGCTACCCCCAAGACCGGGACAACAGCGGGAAACTGCTGCTAATACCGGATGGTCCTCGGAGATCTCATGATCTCTTAGGTAAACGGTTGGGATCCTTCGGGACCTTCTGCTTGGGGAGGCGATTGCGGCTTATCAGCTTGTTGGTGAGGTAATGGCTCACCAAGGCTACGACGGGTAGCAGGCCTGAGAGGGTGGTCTGTCACACTGGGACTGAGACACTGCCCAGACTCCTACGGGAGGCTGCAGTCGAGAATCTTCCGCAATGGGCGAAAGCCTGACGGAGCGACGCCGCGTGGGGGATGAAGGCCTTTGCGTTGTAAACCCCTGTCACAGATTATGAATGGTGTACGGTTAATAGCCGTGCAATTGACGTAAGTCTGAGAGGAAGCACCGGCTAACTCTGTGCCAGCAGCCGCGGTAATACAGAGGGTGCAAACGTTGTTCGGAATTACTGGGCATAAAGCGTACGTAGGCGGCGTTGTAAGTGTGAAGTGAAATCCCACGGCTCACCCGTGGAACTGCTTTGCATACTGCAATGCTAGAGGACGGTAGGGGAGAGCGGAACTCCTGGTGGAGCGGTGAAATGCGTAGATATCAGGAGGAACACCGATGGCGAAGGCAGCTCTCTGGTCCGTTTCTGACGCTGAGGTACGAAAGCTAGGGTAGCGAACGGGATTAGATACCCCGGTAGTCCTAGCCGTAAACGATGGGCACTAGCTAAAGGTCCTCCTGTGGGATCTTTGGCGAAGCAAATGTAATAAGTGCCCCGCCTGGGGAGTATGGTCGCAAGGCTAAAACTCAAAGGAATTGACGGGGGCTCACACAAGCGGTGGAGCATGTGGTTTAATTCGAAGCAACGCGAAGAACCTTACCCAGCCTTGACATGCAGGGATAACTCGGGTGAAAGCCTGGGGATTGCCTTCGGGTGTAACCTGCACAGGTGTTGCATGGCTGTCGTCAGCTCGTGTCGTGAGATGTCGGGTTAAGTCCCTTAACGAGCGAAACCCCTATCACTAGTTGCCAGCGAGTCAAGTCGGGGACTCTAGTGAGACCGCCGTTGTTAAAACGGAGGAAGGTGGGGATGACGTCAAGTCATCATGGCCCTTACGGCTGGGGCTACACACGTGCTACAATGGCCTGGACAATGGGTTGCTAAATCGCGAGATGGCGCAAATCCCATCAAACCAGGCCCCAGTTCGGATTGCAGGCTGAAACTCGCCTGCATGAAGTCGGAATCGCTAGTAATCGCGGATCAGCTATGCCGCGGTGAATATGTTCCTGAGCCTTGTACACACCGCCCGTCAAGCCACGAAAGCTGAGAGCGCCCGAAGTCGTTTGCCTAACCGTAAGGAGGGCGGCGCCGAAGGCGAGCTTGGTGATTGGGACTAAGTCGTAACAAGGTAGCCGTAGGGGAACCTGCGGCTGGATCACCTCCTTTCTAAGGAAAAATAGACTGGTTATCTTTTTAATCAGAGTCAACAGGCACACACCCGTTTCGGGGCTATCCACTTTCTACGTAACCTGCCAGCAGTTCGCCAGACCTGCAAGCAGTTCGCCATCTGTATAGTGCAGTAGGTCTTATCTTCTGTGCGCAGTTCTGCTGCGTAACGCAAGGTTGTTCCTGCTGTCACTTACAGTGCCCTGTACGAGGCCGTCAGGCTTTGTATGGGCATCAGACGATGCAAGAGCGAACTGAGCGGACCTGCGCCTATGGCCTAGGCCTATAGCTCAGTTGGTTAGAGCGTACGCCTGATAAGCGTAAGGTCGGTGGTTCGAATCCACCTAGGCCTACCATCTCCTCTCGACTCAATTGACTCGGGAAGCCCCAGAGGGGTTTCAAGAGAAGAGCCAGTGAAGAAGAGCGGAATGGTGTGCATAGGTGTTGTTTGGGGGGACGTAGCTCAATTGGTAGAGCACCTGGTTTGCAACCAGGAGGTCGTCGGTTCGATTCCGATCGTCTCCACCAATTAGGCATGTCCTCGAGGTCTTCTTGGCTCGGTCGCAACGGCGACTGTGCCCTGGAATCCTCCGATAGCTGGTGCGGGAGAAGCCCCGAGTGGATGTAAGTCCCAGGGGCGTTGACCCGCCTGGCAGGTTAGAAATGAATTGCCGAGCTGTTCCACTGGTTCAGTTCGGCGTCTTTGTGTCGGTTGCTCTTCGGAGCGCTGACCGTAGACAAGCTCTTTGACAATTGGGTGTGTATGTGAATCGTCGAGTAAGAATCTCGAGTGAAAATTTGGTTAAGCTACATAAGGTACACGTGGGGATGCCTTGGCACCAAGAGCCGATGAAGGACGTGGTTTAGCTGCGAAAAGCCTCGGGGAGCCGCAAGCAGGCTTTGATCCGGGGATCTCCAAGATCCGGAAACGGCATGAGGAAGCCCCTCATGAGCGGTACGTGAATACATAGCGTGCCGTAGGGAACGCAGGGAACTGACCCATCTCAGTACCTGCAGGAAAGTAAAGAAACGTCGACTCCCCCAGTAGCGGCGAGCGAAAAGGGATCAGCCCAAACCTATCATGTGTCAAGCCTGCAGGCGTTGCATGGTAGGGGTCGTGGGAGCTGTAAGCGGGCCTGCAGACCCGCAACAGAGTTACAAAGTATCAGGATAGTCGAATCGGCTGGAAAGCCGAGCCATAGCGAGTGACAGCCTCGTAGGCGAAATGCTGATGCCTCTGACAGTTTTCCCAAGTAGCGCCAGTCCCGTGGAACCTGGCGTGAATTAGCGGGGCCCACCCCGCAAGGCTAAGTACTACTTGGTGACCGATAGTGAAGCAGTAGCGTGAGCGAAAGGTGAAAAGAACCCCTGTTAGGGGAGTGAAATAGAACCTGAAACCGTGTACCTACAAGCGGTCGGAGCCCTATGGGCCTCTTCGGAGGATTCCAGGGTGACGGCGTGCCTTTTGCATAATGACCCGGCGAGTTGGTGTATGTGGCAAGGTTAAGGGTTTTTGGCCCGGAGCCGAAGCGAAAGCGAGTGCGAAATGTGCGACTCTAGTCATATGTACCAGACCCGAAAGCAGGTGATCTAACCATGGGCAGGGTGAAGCGGATGTAACAGTCTGTGGAGGCCCGAACCGGTGAATGTTGAAAAATTCTCGGATGACTTGTGGTTAGGGGTAAAAGACTAATCAAACCTGCAGATAGCTGGTTCTTCCCGAAATAACTTTAGGGTTAGCCTTGTGAGTTAGCCCACGGGGGTAGAGCACTGATCTGGTTGGAGGCCCTTCCCGGGTACTCCGCCTAGTCAAACTCCGAATACCGTGGGTGGCATCACGGGAGTTAGTCTACGAGGGATAAGCTTCGTGGACGAGAGGGAAACAGCCCAGACCAGCAGCTAAGGTCCCGAATCCATACTAAGTGTAGAAAAGGAAGTGGAATTGCTAGGACAGCTAGGACGTTGGCTTAGAAGCAGCCATCGTTTAAAAAGTGCGTAACAGCTTACTAGTCGAGCAGTTCTGCGCCGAAAATTAACGGGACTCAAGTATGGAACCGAAGCTCTGGGATGAATTTGGTGAACGAATTCATCGGTAGGGAAGCGTTGAACCAACGCATGAAGGACGACGGAAACGACGTCTGGACGAAGTTCAAGTGATAATGCCGGGATGAGTAGCGATAAAGGGAGTGAGAATCTCCCTCGCCGTAAGCCTAAGGTTTCCTGGGGAAGGTCATTCCACCCAGGGTTAGTCGGTCCCTAAGGCGAGGCTGAAAAGCGTAGTCGATGGGAAGCAGGTCAACATTCCTGCACCACCGTTTGCTGTTTGCACCGAGGGGTGACGGCGTGTGAAAGGGTATCGAGTTATTAGATTCTCGTCCCTGCTGAGGGGTGGCAGATAGGAAAACCCGTCTGCGTAATCTCCAATGTGGGGGGAACCGTAAGGTGAACTATCCGGAAGCGCGTCCAAGAAAAACCTCGTTCGGAAGGTAAGTGGTGACCGTACCTAAACTGACACAGGTTGGCGGGATGAATATTCCAAGGCGCTCGAGAGAACTCTCGTTAAGGAACTCGGCAAATTAGCCCCGTACGTTAGCAATAAGGGGTGCCCGGTGGCTTGAAAGGGCTGCTGGGCCACAGGAAAGCGGTGAGAGCGACTGTTTACTAAAAACACAAGTCTCTGCTAAGTCCAAAAGACTACGTATAGAGACTGACGCCTGCCCGCTGTTGGAACGTTAAGGCAAGGGGTTAGCGTAAGCGAAGCTCTGAACCGAAGCGCCAATGAAGGGCGGCCGTAACTATGACGGTCCTAAGGTAGCGAAATTCCTTGTCGGGTAATTTCCGACCCGCACGAATGGCGTAACGACTCTCACACTGTCTCAACGAGAGACTCGGCGAAATTGTAGTTGTGGTGAAGATGCCACATACCCGCACCAAGACGGAAAGACCCCGTGAACCTTTACTATAACCTAATACTGGTATTAGCTACGTTATGTGTAGCATAGGTGGGAGACGTTTATGCTGGGGACGCCAGTCCTCAGATAGTCACCGGTGAAATACCACTCTTTGCGTATTTGATATCTAACCTGCGACCGTTATCCGGCGTGGGGACAGTGTTAGGCGGGTAGTTTGACTGGGGCGGTCTCCTCCTAAAGAGTAACGGAGGAGTGCAACGGTGTCCTCAGCGCGGTTGGCAATCGCGTGTAGAGCGTAAAGGTATAAGGACGCTTGACTGCGAGACTTATAAGTCGAGCAGGTAGGAAACTAGGTCTTAGTGATCCGGTGGTCCCGTGTGGAAGGGCCATCGCTCATCAGATAAAAGGTACTCCGGGGATAACAGGCTGATCTCCCCCAAGAGTCCATATCGACGGGGAGGTTTGGCACCTCGATGTCGGCTCATCGCATCCTGGGGCTGAAGGCGGTCCCAAGGGT
>JAJFFD010000180.1 GCA_021776805.1 Planctomycetota bacterium | reverse complement strand
CCTCCGTCGTGACGGGCTGGTCCAACAAGCTGGCGGCGTCGATGCATCGCGTCCTCCCCCGCTCGTGGATCGCATCGGCTACCGGCGCCGTCCTGGCCCGGCAACTGCTCGGTGTCCCGAAGTCGCAGGCGCGCAAGCGCTCCTGACGGGCAGTCACGGAACCGAGCAGAGTCCCGCGTCCGACTTGACCTACGTCATGGTCGGCCATCCGCGGCGTGCCTAGCCTCGACCCTGACGGAACCGTACGGATGCCGCGATCTCCCGCGGTGTCCCCGACAGGGAGGCGAGCGATGCGGAAGTGGGTGTCCATTCTGGGCGGCTTGGCGGTGGTCACGGCAGCAAGTGCCGTGTGGTGGGCGGGCGACAACCCGCGACCGGCGATCGCACAAGAGGCGGATGAGTCCATCAGCGAGTGCGTAACGTGTCACGAGAAGGAGACGCCGGGGATCATCTCCCACTGGCGCGGCTCGCGACACGCGCAGCACGACGTGACCTGCCTCGGCTGCCACGAGGCCGAGGAAGGCGACCTGGATGCGTGGGAGCACGAGGGCGAGTGGATCGCCACGGTGGTCACGCCCAAGGACTGCGGCCAGTGCCACGAGCAGGCCACCGAGGAGTTCCTCGCCAGCCACCACGCGAAGGCCGGCAACATCCTGCACTCGCTCGACAACCTGCTCGCGGAGTCCGTCGAGGGCCATCGCGGCACGTTCGAGGTCCCGCACCCCCACGAAGAGGGGAAGATGCTCAAGGTGGACGGCATGTCGTTCGCCGCGTCGGGTTGCTGGCAGTGCCACGGCAGCCAGTTGAAGCTCGAGATGACTGACGGCAGTACCGCGAGCCCCTGGAAGCTGGTCGTGCCCGAGGGCGGCGGCAAGGCCCAGGTCACGTTCGACGACTCCGGCATCGACAAGTCAGCGATCGCGCGCGCCGAGAACGGCCGCCCGATCTTCGACTCGAACAGCTGGCCGAACACGGGCATCGGACGCCTGAACCTCGACGGCAGTCGCGGTAGCTGCGCCGCGTGTCACTCGCGCCACGACTTCTCGTCGCGCCGCGCACGCCAGCCCGAGAACTGCGGTCGTTGCCACATGGGTCCCGACCACCCGCAGAAGGAGATCTACGAGGAGAGCAAGCACGGCATCGCGTACCGCGACATGAAGGACGAGATGAACCTCGACTCCTCCACCTGGGTGCTCGGCAAGGACTACTCGGCCGCCCCCACGTGCGCCACGTGCCACATGTCGGCGACGACGACCCAGCCCGTCACGCACGAGCTGCGCACGCGCATCGCGTGGAACAACCGTCCGCCGATCTCCACGCGCATGAACACGGACGCCGAGGGCCACCAGCTGAAGCCCGGCGATCCTGCGATCACGAGTCCGTGGACCGAGAACCGCGCAGCGATGAAGGAAGTCTGCGGCCACTGCCACGCCCCGTCGTGGGTCGACGGCTTCTTCTCGCAGTACGACGACTTCGTCGAGCTCTACAACGAGAAGTACGCGCGCCCAGGCACCAAGTTGATGGGCGCGCTCAAGAAGCACGGTCTCATCACGAAGTCGGGCTTCGACGAGAAGATCGAGTGGACCTGGTTCTACCTCTGGCACCACGAGGGCCGTAGGGCCCGCCATGGTGCATCGATGATGGCTCCGGATTACACCCACTGGCACGGGATGTACGAGGTCGCCGAGCGCTTCTATCAGGAGTTGATCCCGCAAGCGCGCGAGATCGCCGAGCACGCCAAGGAAGAGGGCAAGACTGCCGAGGCTGATGCGGTTCTCAAGGTGATCGACGACATACTCGCCAGGCCCGAACACAAATGGTTGGAGGCCAAGTAGGCCATGAATGAGCAGAATCCCGCTGAACCCCAACGCCGAGAATTCTTCAAGCAGATTGGTGCCGCCGGAGTCGTAGCCTTCTCCGCTCGCGACGAGGCTCGCCTGGACAAGTTGGTTGCGGATGGCGCCATGGATGCGCCACAGGACGATTTGAACTGGCAGAAGGCCCCCTGTCGTTTTTGCGGCACGGGCTGTGGAGTCATGGTCGGTTGCAAGGACGGCAAGGTCATGGCCGTTCGTGGAGATGAGGCCAGTCCGGTCAATCGCGGTCTGCTCTGCGTCAAAGGTTATCACCTGCCAGCCATGCTCTACGGCGAGGACCGATTGACCCATCCCCAGCTCCGGGATGGCGACGGCTGGAAGCAGATCTCCTGGGATGAGGCCTTGGATCTCATCGCCGAAAAGTTCTCGAGCACTCTCGAGGAGAACGGTCCGGAGTCCGTGGCGGTCTACGGCTCCGGTCAGTGGGGGGTGCATGACGGCTACGCCGCCCTCAAGTGGGTCAAGGGTGGCATGCGCTCCAACAACCTCGATCCCAATGCCCGACTCTGTATGGCTTCCGCGGTCATGGGCTTCATGACCCAGTTCCAATCCGACGAGCCCATGGGTTGCTACGAGGACCTGGAGGCTGCCGAAGACTTCGTCCTCTGGGGCAACAACATGGCGGAGATGCACCCGGTGCTTTTCAGCCGCATGCTCGAGAACAAGCGCCTCAATCCTGGCGTGCGCATCGTCGATATCGGCACTCGTCGGACGCCGACCTCCGAGTACGCGGACATGTACATGGAGATCAAGCCGGGTTCGGATCTGGCACTGGCCAACGGTGTCCTGCATCTGCTGCTGAAGAAGAAGCAGATCGACCGTTCCTTCATCAACGAAAACGTGGTCTTCAAGCGCGGCATCGAGGACCTGGATGAGATTGGCTATGGTTGCTACGGGGAGAACGCAGAGAAGTACACCTTCAAAGACAAGGCCAGCGACTCGAGCCTCGAAGAACTGGAGACCTTTCTAGCCGACTACAGTCCAGAGAAGGTCGCTGAGATCACCGGTTTACAGGCTGCGCAGATCGAAGCTCTGGCAACCATGTATGGGGATCAGGGGCGCAATACTCTCAGTCTCTGGTGCATGGGAGTGAATCAGCACACCCGTGGGACCTGGATGAACAATCTGATCACGGACCTGCATCTGATCACCGGCAAGATCAGTCGGCCGGGCAACAACCCCTTCAGTCTTACCGGCCAGCCCTCCGCCTGCGGCACGGCTCGCGAGGTGGGCACTCTCAGTAACCGGCTGCCCGCGGACATGGTGGTCATGAACGCGGAGCATCGCGCTACCGCGGAGAAGATCTGGGGGCTCGAGGCGGGGACCATCAATCCCAAGCCGGGTTACCACGCGGTGGACATGTTCCGCGCCCTCAGCCGTGGCGACATCAAGGCCATGTGGATCCAGGTCACCAATCCCTGGGTCAGCATGCCGAACTTGAACCGCTTCAAGCGCAGCCCGGGGGATGGCCGCTTCATCGTGGTCAGTGACATCTACCCGACGCCAACCACGGATGTGGCGGATCTCATCCTGCCCTCCGCAGGTTGGGTGGAGCGCGAGGGTGTATTCGGCAACACGGAGCGGCGCACCCAGCAGTGGCAGAAGCTCGCGGAGCCACCCGGAGAAGCCAAGGAGGATGCTTGGCAGATCATGGAGGTCGCCAAGCGCATGGGCATGGGCAATCTCTTCCCATGGCCCGAGGACGACTGGCACGAGGCCATGTTCGAGGAGTACCGCTCATTCGGCCTGGGGATTGGCAAGGACTTGGCCAGCTACAAGGAGCTGCGCGAGACCCGTGGCATGATCTGGCCTGTGGTTGACGGGCGAGAGACCCGCTACCGCTACGCCGCTGGCTTCGATCCCTATGTGAAGAAGTCCAAAGGCGTGCACTTCTACAAGGCCAAGGGCTATGGCGAGAAGGCCGCCTTCTGGCTGCGCCCCTACCATCCGCCGGCGGAAGTGCCCGACGATGACTATCCCTTCTGGCTCTGCACCGGGCGCGTGCTCGAGCAATGGCATACCGGGTCCATGACCCGGCGGATCAAGCAGCTGCATCAGGCGACGCCTACGGCCTATGTGGAGATCAATCGTGCGGACGCGACTCGCCTGGGCATCAAGTCCGGCGATCGAGTGCGTCTCAAGAGTCGCCGTGGGGAGCTGGTCTTGCCGGCTGCAGTGGACGGGCGGGGCAAGCCGCCGGCGGGTAGCGTCTTCGTGCCCTTCTTCGATGAGAGTCTGCTGATCAACGACCTCACCCTCGATGCGATGGACTGCATCAGCAAGGAACCGGACTACAAGAAGTGCGCGGTTCAGGTGGCGAAGGCATGAAACTCCTCGCCCGCGCATCCCTCGTTCTCATCTGCCTCCTGGCGGCTTGTAGCGATGAGGCCGTGAGCGAGGACCTGAAGATCTCCGTGCCTGAGGTGGTCGGGGCTTACAAGAGCACGGCCTCGGTCCGTGCGGACCGTCGCCTCTTCGATGGTGCGCCGCCGGTCATGCCGCACGATAATTTCGGTGCCAACTGCATCTCCTGCCACAACCGGCAGGGCATGAGTGTGCCGGGCATCGGTTTCGCGCCGCCTCCACCGCATTCGAATACGGCGCCACCCAGCGCCATGAGTCGTTGCCAGCAGTGTCACATCGCTGCTCTGAGCGAAGATCTCTTTCGGGAGAACAGCTTCGTCGGTCTGCGTCAGGATCTGCGCAAGGGCGAACGGCAGAACAGTCTGGCGCCGCCGGTCATCCCTCACCAGGTGTTGCTGCGCGAGAATTGCGCCGCCTGTCACACTGGCCCCGCAGCCCGTGAGGAGATCCGCTGCAGCCATCCTGAGCGCCTGCGCTGTGCTCAGTGCCATCTTCAGCAGCGCAGTGCCAGCGAGTTCATGCGCTGAGGCTGGTGACCCTCCCCAGGGGCAGCTATCCTGATAAGGTCAGCCGCAATCCCCCCGGAAGGATCCAAGATGCCTCATTCTCGCCGCGCCCGCGCTCTCGCCGGGCTTTTCGCCCTGCTTCCTCTCTCCTTGGTCGCTCAGGAGCAATCGGCCGCCGGTCGTCTGAGCCTGGACATGTATCTCGATTGGGAGCGGGCTTCCTCGCCAACCCTGTCCCCGGACGGCGAGCAGATCATCTTCAGCCGCGCCTGGGTGGACAAGATCAACGATCGTTGGCAGAACGAGCTGTGGATCATGGATGCGGATGGCGGCCGGCCACGCTTTCTGACCAAGGGCGGTTCCGCCCGCTGGTCGCCGGATGGCGAGCGCATCGCTTACACCGCAGCTGGTGATCCGAAGGGTTCTCAGATCCACGTCATGTGGGTGGACACTCGCGAGTCGACCCAGATCACTCGGCTCACCGAGGGCCCTGGCAGTCTGCGTTGGTCGCCGGATGGGAAGCAGATCTCATTTACCATGACCGTGCCGAGCAAGATGGGCTTTCCCATCACTCTGCCCAAGAAACCCAAGGGTGCGAACTGGGCGCCGGAGCCGACGGTCATCACTCGCCTCAGCTATCGACGGGATCGCAGCGGTTACCGTCCCAAGGGCTACAGCCATGTCTTTGTGGTCGATGCCGATGGTGGCACCCCTCGTCAGGTGACAAGTGGCGACTTCGATCATCGCTCGGCCGAGTGGACTCCCGACGGCGAGTCCTTGGTCTTCAGCGGCCTGCGCGTGGAAGACGCGGACTGGCAGGTGCGTGAATCAGAGATCTACAAGGTCGCCGTGGAGACTGGTGAGATCTCTCAGCTCACCAGTCGTGTGGGCCCCGACTCGGGCCCGGTGGTTTCTCCCGATGGCAAGCTGATCGCATTCAGCGGGCATGATGCCAACGAAGACAGCTACAACAATTCGTTGATCCATGTCATGGGCAGCGATGGCAGCGATCCTCGCGTCCTCAACGCGGACATGGATCGCCGTACGGGTGGTATGCGCTGGGGGGGGGATTCAAAGGAGATCTTCTTCACGGTCAGCTCCGAAGGTACGCGCAACTTGCACAAGGTCGATCTCTCCGGAAATGTGAGCCAGATCACCATTGGATCGCACAACTTCAACACCGCCGAGATCTCTGCCGGTGGTGTCGCTCTCGGCACTCTGGCTGCGGCGCATGCTCCAGGGGATATCGCCATGGTCTCTCTGGCCGATCCGCAGAACATACGCAAGCTGACTGGAGTCAATGACGATCTGCTCTCCCGAGTCGAGCTCGGTGCTGTGGAAGAGATCTGGTACGACTCGGTCGGCATGCGAGTCCAGGGCTGGATCATCAAGCCGCCGAACTTCGATGCGAACAAGAAGTACCCCCTCATCCTGCAGATCCATGGTGGTCCGCACAGCATGTACGGGGTGGAATTCAATTTCGAAAGGCAGAACCACGCGGCCGAGGGATACGTGGTGCTCTACACCAATCCACGGGGTTCGGTGGGCTACGGCAAAGAGTTCGGCAATGCGATCAACAATGCCTATCCGAGCCAAGACTACGACGACCTCATGAACGGTGTCGATGAGGTCATCAAGAAGGGCTACATCGACGAGAGCAAGCTCTTCGTCTACGGCGGCAGTGGTGGCGGAGTGCTCACCGCCTGGATCGTTGGCCATACGGATCGCTTTGCCGGGGCTGTTTCCATGTTCCCGGTGATCAACTGGATCAGTTTCGTCGGCACCACCGACGGGCCGTACTGGTACACGAACTTCAAGGACTTGCCCTGGGAGAGCATCGACGAGCACTGGGATCGTTCGCCTCTCAAGTACGTGGGCAACGTGACCACTCCCACCATGCTCATTACCGGCGAGCTCGACCTGCGCACACCCATGGCTCAGACAGAGGAGTACTATCAGGCTCTCAAGCTGCGCAAAGTGAAGACCGCCATGGTGAGGATTCCCGACGAATACCACGGCGCGGCCGGCCGGCACTTCAGCAACGCTCTGCGGCGTATTCTCTATGTTCGCGGTTGGTTCGAAGAAGCGGTGAAGGATCGTGGCGAGGTCATGGAAGCGGGTATGAGTAGGGGGGGGCGCTGAGCACTCTAGCGGCGATTCTGATTGGCTTTCTCCTGGTGCCCGCCGCTGAGCTGCGGGCTCAGGAGCCCAAGCCTGCTGCCGCCAAAGAGCAGCTTGCGACCCTGGAGACCGCGGCTGAGTTCTTTGACCCGGAGCGCTTGCTGAAGGTCGAGATCCGGATGGATCCAGCGGACTGGGATCGGGTTCGCTTCGACAAGCGTGGATTCGAGACAGTGGTTGAGAATGGGGTGAGCAGCACAGCGCCCTTCGGCTACAGCTACCAACCCGGCGAGATCAGCATCAATGGGCGGTCCATCGGCAGGGTCGGAGTGCGCAAAAAGGGTTTTGTGGGCTCCCTTACTTCTCAACGGCCTTCATTGAAGATCAAGTTCAATGAATTCGAGAAGGGCGGCGAGTTTTTGGGCCTGGATCGATTGACCCTGAACAACAACCATCAAGACCCATCCCAGGTCAAGCAGCTCCTCAGCTATGCCTGGTTCGGCAGAGCCGGTCTGCCCGCGCCGCGCTGCAATCTGGCCCGGGTCTACGTCAACGACAAGTATCTCGGCATCTATTCGAACGTCGAATCCGTGCGTGCACCCTTCCTGGTGGATCGCTTCGGCTCCGCTGAGGGCAACTTGTACGAGAGTACCGCCGGGGACTTTGTCTTGGCTGACCTCACCGACTTCGAGGCAAAGACCAACAAGAAGACCAACGACTTGTCCGATCTGCGTCGCCTGGTCGCCGTGATCGACGCTGGTGGCGAGGACTGCATTCCCGAACTCGAAGAACACATCGACTTGGATCAGTTCATCCAGTTCTGGGTGGCCGAGCTCCTTCTCGGGCACTGGGACGGCTACGCGGGCAACCGGAACAACTACTTCGTCTACAAGGATCCGGAGCGTGGGCGCTTCATCTTCATGCCCTGGGGCACGGATCAGACCTTTTCGGATGACAATGTGTTTATCGCCCAGGCCGCGCCCAAGCTGATCAAGGCCAAGGGACGGCTCTGTGCCCTCCTCTATTCGCACGCGGACTACCGGCAGATCTTTCTTGATGCTGTGGCGGCGGGCCTGGAGGAGTGGTGGGCGGAGGAGGAGCTCCTGATCGAGCTCGAAGGGGCAGCCGAACTCATCCGGCCACATGTGCACCTGGCCGATTCAGACTTCGAAGCTGCTCTGGACGTATTGCGCTCGCACATCGAGGGGGTTGCGCCGGAGCTCTGGGAGGACCTGGCCGAAGCGCCGGAGAAGTGGCTCGTCGCGCCCTCGTCTGGCAGCAACGCTCAGGCTGGGCCGGCGGGCAGCGCCAGCTGCGAATTCCTGGTGCCCCTCGAGTTCTTTGACCCACTCAATACCAAGCCCCTGCTGCAGTCCCGGATCAAGTTCGATTGGCGGGGCAATGCGGTGCCCTTCCTGGCCCTCATCGGCCAGGCCGGTTACCGCAGCAAGGAGCCACAATGGCACGAGTATCCTGTCCTCATGCTCGGTGGTGTTCGGGACCTCTCGGGCGAGTCGATCTTCTTCTACATGACCCTGGATCCGGAGCTCCTCGCAACCACCCATGAGTTCAAGTTGGACATGTACGACGCTCAGGGTTGGTTCGGCAAGGTCGGCGCTGATCAGGTGCCGATGATCCTCGGTAGCCTGCGGGGAACCGCGTACATCGAGATCATCGAGAAGGATGGCAAGCGCTTCCTCGAGGGCACGGCTGAATTGCAGGTCATGTCCGGCCTGCAGGATCTCTGATAGGAACTCAGGACCAGAGTGGCCGGGTTTCGAAAAATAACTTCAGCCCCCGGCGAGCGCTGAGCGCGTCCCTTTTGGCAGCTGAAGTGACTGAATCTCGACGTACCCGGTGAACAAGGCTGGAGGGTTGAAGAAAAGCGGCGCGTGATCCCGGCCGCCGCGAC
This sequence comes from Planctomycetota bacterium, assembly GCA_021776805.1. Taxonomy (GTDB): domain Bacteria; phylum Planctomycetota; class UBA1135; order UBA1135; family UBA2386; genus JAJFFD01. The sequence goes on along the minus strand of JAJFFD010000180.1, from coordinate 1,363 downwards.
GAAACCCGGACAGAGACGACAGCTTTTCGACGTGGATGGTCCGAGGCCGGTCGCTTTCGCTAGGGCCAACCGTTGACCGATGATTCTCCTTGGCGTGGAGCGCGCAACGGACCTAGGATGCGCTGACCCTGATCCACCGAGGAGTTAGAAGGATGAAAAGACTGACCTCGGTTCTGTGCGGATTGATCGCCGCGCTCTCACCTCTCGCTGCCCAGAAGACCATCGTCGTTGACGATTCCGGTGGAGCCGACTTCACCGATGTGCAACCCGCCATCGATGCGGCCAACCCTGGGGACGTAGTTCGCATTCGACATGGAGTGTATGGCTCCGCGAACATCACCAAGGGTATTCGCCTGCTCGCTGACCCACGTGGAGCGGATGCGGTCGACTTCGTCTTCCTCGAGGATCTGAGCATCTCGGGCATCGGTCGCGAGCGCATCGTCGTCGCGACTGGCATCCAGACCAATTTGGTCTCGATTACCGACTCGCCGGGTAGCGTCTACTTGAGTCACATCATCGGCCGCTACATCATCGCGCGGGCCGAGCATGTTTCCCTGGAGCGATGCATCGCTGTGGCCGGCTTTGGCTTCGCCGCTACCATCGTGGATAGCTACGTGATCGATGCGCGCGGCATCTATTTGGGCGTGCTCGGCGCCGGTCTCAAGATCGAGCGCTCGGAGCTCACCCTGGTGAGCAGCACCATCGCCGGTGGCCTCTTTCTGAACAACGGGCTGGCGGTATCCGATGTTACCGACAGTCACGTGCTCTTTTCGGAGGACAGCTGGCTCTTCTCAGGCGGTAACCCTCCCGGGCCAGGCTACGTGCTCAGAGGCAACAACACGGCCTACCAGGCTCTACACAGCATCCTTGTCGATCAACTCGGTGTGCCCGATCGCATGCGCGTGAGCATGGACAGTGGCTACCTGGCGCCCTGGGCCATCGTCGCTTTCAGCGATGCCGCACGGCCGACGCGGACGCCCTGGGGGATCATGCACCTTGATCTGGCTTCGACCCAAGTGCTGTATTCGGACATCACTCAGGTCAACGCGCCACGCTTCAAGTTCATCGAAGTCCCCATGGACTTCGCGTCTGACAATCGTTGGTTGGGAATACCGGTAACCGTCCAGGCGGCGGTCTGGGATCGGGAGGGCAATCTGACCCTTTCCCTGCCCTACGTCACCGTGTTCTAGCACTTCGCTGCTTGCGCAAGCCTGCGGGCTTGCATCGCCTTCGGCTGCCCTGCCGAGCACCACCAAGGAGTAGAAGACATGAATCACTCAAGAACTTTTCTCGGCGCCTGCCTCGCGGTTGTGGCCAGTCTCCCGGCCCAGCGGACCATTATCGTTGACGATGATGGCATCGC
>JAJFFD010000179.1 GCA_021776805.1 Planctomycetota bacterium | reverse complement strand
TCCGACGTGGTTGAAGCTTCGGGCAGTTGGCGGATGGCTGATCGTGATTTGGCTTCTCGTCTTAGTTGAGGAGCTGACCGGGCCCACTCTTGTCTCTTGTGCAGGCCCCGCATCCATAGTCATGCTTCCTATTGGCATCGTTACGCTGTGGGTTGCCAAGCCTGATCAGGTTCTGAGACCTAGGCCCTTACGAGGGCGTGAGACTCAGCCGTGAAGAAGTGAATGGCAATGGAGGAAGTAGGGAGGCTGGGCCTTCTCATCGAAACAGCCGGCCAGAGCAGATCGCCGCGACCTGGGGTTCCCGTCAATTGATGCAGTAACGCTTCTCAAGCCTTTGAACTCTGCAAGTCGGAGGCGTCGAGAACTGCATTGTCCGCTGCCTCGATCGACGCCATTTGCCCGGGGCGGTTCTTTCGGTGAGAAAGTGCCTGACTCCGTACCCTGACTCCGGTGAGAAAGTGCCTGACTCCGTACCCCAGGAAATGGTGGAGAGTAGGGGAGTCGAACCCCTGACCTCTACAATGCCATTGTAGCGCTCTACCAACTGAGCTAACTCCCCACAGGCAGACACCCCGCGGGTCGGGAGGCGGGAAGTTATCGGCTTCGGGGTGAACTTCAAGGGATCACCGGGGGGATTTCGCCCGACCGGTCAACCGCGCTGGTCTTTTGCCAGGGCGCAAGTTATGTTCGTGCCTGGTTGCGCCGCGGTCAGGTCCGGGCGAAGTCCGGTGCGCTGCGACCAAGGAATCAGGAACCAAGAGCAAGATGCCGGGCGAACGGGCGACCGTTCCAGGGAGGCTGTTGTGGTCAAGAAATCATCGTTCATGGAAAAGCTGAAGAGCCGATGGAGCTCTTCTCCCCTGCGAGTCTCATCCGAGGGCGACCTGGCAGCAGGGGGCGGTAAGCGGGTCTCCGGTGAGGCCGCTCGCATTTCGCCGATCCTCGCCGAGGCTGAGAAGGATCGCCTGTCCGCCCGGAAGATGAGCGACAGCGAGAAGGGTTTGGTGGCGGTCAATGAGGGCTTCAAGGAGCTGACCCAAGTCATGCGCGGCATGCAGAGTCGCCTGGACAGTCAGGCCGAGGAGAGTTCGCGGGCGGCCAGCGACATCCATCGCCTGCCGGCGATCAATCAGGCTCAGCTGGAACTGCTCCGTCGCATGAGCGAGCACATGGACCGGCAGAACCAGAGTACGGATGTGATGGCGACTCACCTGGGCGAATTGCCCAAGGTCATGAGCGAGCTGCGCGAGGCCCTGGACCGGGCCTCGGCCATCGATGAGCGGACCTCTTCGACCCTGGATCAGTTCCGCGGCAACATGGATCGCATTCATAGCTCCATGGCGAAGATGGTGGACAACTCCAGCCAACAGGCGGAGGCGGCGTCCTCCCTGCTGCGTGCTCAGCGCGATCACCTGGATGGTTTTTCACAGCGGATGGACGAGGAGCGGGGTCAACAGGTGGAGGCGGTGGGCAGCATCGTCGGCAACCTGGAAACCGTGACTGAGACCGGCATGGACAATCTGCGTAAGGCTCAGGCGGATCAGTCGACGCGCCTGGGCAAGCTGATTGCCGAGGGCACCCGCGCGAGCCGTGCCATCATGATTCTGCTGGCCCTGACCTTCCTTGCTCTGGTGGTGATCAGCATCCTGCTGGTGGTCGGCTAGAAGTGAGCGCAGCGTCCGAGGAGGTGAGCTCCCGTTCCCTCTACCTGGTGCGTCACGGAGAAACCGTGGGCATGTCTTCCGTGCGCTTCTACGGCAGCACGGATATCGCTCTTTCGGAGGAGGGGGAGGCGCAGGTGGCGAGCCTCTGTGATCGCCTGCGGGCGGTGGAATTCGCGGCCCTGGTGCATTCTCCCCTGTCGCGGGCGCGGCGCTCGGCTGAGATCCTGGGAGCATGCCTGGAGTGTCCGCCTGCAAAGGGGGACAGCTTTGCTCTCGAGGCCTTTCGTGAGATCGACTTCGGCATCATCGAAGGTCTGACCATGGAGGAGATCGCGGCGAAAATGCCCGAATGGCACGGGCGCTGGCGTGCCGGAGAAGTGGCCGGGTTTCCAGAGGGGGAGAAGATCGATGCCTTCCGTACTCGGGTCGCCGCGGGCTTCGACGAAATCCTGGAACGCTACCCAAGGGGGGACCTGCTCTGCGTAGTTCACAAGGGTGTGATCACCTCCGCGCTGCAACACCTTTGTGCCTGGACCGCTGAGGACACACGCTCTCAGGCTCTCGATCTCGGCAGCCTCAGCATCCTCGAAATCGGTCAGCAATCCCGGGTCGCCGCATTGAACTGTCGCTATCCTGAGTCGAACTCATGATCACCACCATCGGCCTCGGCCTCGCATTCATCATTCAGGATCCAGTGGCTGTGACTCTGCAGGGGGCGTACGAACTGCAGGATCTGAACAAGCCGGTGGAGAAGGCCTTGGCGCAGATTGCCGAGCTGTCCCGGCCGGAGATTCGTGGGATCGCCTATGAAGGTGGTCTCGAGCGACTGCGGGAGGCTGGACTCGATGGATTCGGGGTGTCTCAAGAGCTCCTGGCCATGGGCAATGGTGAGCCTGGACCGGAGGAGATCTTCGCCCTGGTTGCTCGGCTGCATGGGCTGCGGCGTGCGCCGAAAGCCTCGCAGAAGCGGCTCGACCTGCAGAGCTTCAACAAGGAGATGGAGTACGTCTTCCGTGATCTGCACAAGGCCCTGGCCTGGGGTGACGACATCGACAGGGAGGCGGCCCGCTTCCTGACGACCGTTGAGCAGATTCGCGATCTGCGCGTCTTGGATGAGCTCTCCTCGGAGGAGGAAGCTGATCTCAAGCGCCGCATGGAGCGCGTCGACCGGGTTGATCGGGATGAGTTGATCAACCTGGCAGCAAGGGTGGTCTTTGCAGGCATGCAGGTGGGACGGGATAGTCTGCGTGAGCGCCTGGATCGGGAACCGACATCCCCGCCGCGGAGCATTGAGGGTATCGAAGGTGAGGTCCTCGTCGATCGTGATACGCCCTATGGGCGTATGATCGTCGGTGGTACCGGTCACAACCGCTACGACTGCAGCGCTGTGGAGATCATCATCGATCTCGGCGGCAACGACCTGTACGAGGGGCCTGCTGGTGGTGCCTCGGAGCATCGTCGCCTGGCAGCGGTCTTCGACTTCGAGGGAGACGATGAGTATCGGGCGATCAGTTCTGGACTCGGCTCCGGAACTCTGGGCCTGGGGGTCTTGGTCGACTTTGCAGGGAAGGACCGCTACTTCGCGGAGAGTCGTTGCGCCGGATTCGGCGCCGGCGGCATCGGCGTGTTCATGGATCTGGCCGGGGACGACCGCTATGAAATCGGTGACCTCAGCGCCGGGGTGGGGCTGGCTGGCATCGGCGTGTTCTTCGATGCCTCCGGTGACGATTTCCAGAGCACGGGGGTGCGTTCCTTCGGCTGCGGACTTCCCGGTGGTCTCGGCCTCTTTGTCGATTGGCTTGGCAAGGACGAGCGAGCCATGGGCAAGATCGATCTGAACATCCTGACTCAGGTCGATGCTGCGAGCGTCGGCATGGGGACCGGCATGGGATTCCTGCCGCTCATGCCTTCGGGTATGGGGGTCTTTCTCGATGCTGCCGGCGACGATCAGTATCTACTCGAGGGCTTTGGCCTCGGTCTGGGCATGCGCGGCGGAGTTGGCTTGTTCCGTGACATGAAGGGGGACGACACCTATCGCAGCGGAGCGGCCAGCATGGGTGTCGGCTTCCTCAAGGGCATTGGCTATTTCATCGACGATCACGGCGGCGACTACTATCAGGCCGGACCCTTGAGCATGGGGGCGGGCACCGCCAGTTCTGCTGGCTGGTTCCTCGACATCGAGGGGGATGACGAATACCGCTCGGTTTCGCCGAGTATGGGAGAAGCGCGCAAGTCCTCTGTCGCGGGCTTCCTGGATCGAGAGGGTCTGGACCGCTACCGCAAGGCGGGGAGCGGGCTTCGGGCCGAGTCACCCCTCTTCACGGACACGGGTAAGGCCATTGGGCTCTTCCTTGACGAGGGTGGGGCTGAGGACATCTACGAGTTCAACAAGGCGAGCGCCCCAGGCAACGGCAAGCTGCGCCTGCTCGAATCCGGCCGGGATCCCCTGCTCGAGCTCCTGCTGCTCATCGATCGATAGATATTCGCAGCTGGCGCGCTAGAGTCGGCGGCCCATGTCCGAGCCCTCCGTTCGTCTTCGTTTCGCGCCCTCTCCCACCGGTCCCCTGCATCTCGGTGGGGCGCGGACAGCTCTCTACAACTGGGCTGCGGCGCAGGCAATGGGTGGCAAGTTTCTCCTGCGCATCGAGGACACGGATCGGGCCCGGTCTACGGATGAGTCCCTGCAGATCATCCTCGCTGGATTGTCCTGGCTGGGTCTGGCCTGGGACGAAGGGCCGGAAGTCGGTGGAGACTTCGGACCTTACTTTCAGACCGAGCGCCTCGAACTCTATGCCGGCTACGCGGAGCGACTGCTCGCGTCTGGTTGGGCGTACAAGTGCTATGCCACGCCGGAGGAAGTGCAGGCCGGTCGAGAGCGGCTGCAGGCCGAGGGCAAGAGCCCCATGTACGATCGCCGTGACCGGGACATCGACGATGCGCAGCGGGCGGCCTATGAGGCGGAGGAGCGCAAGCCTTCCCTGCGCTTTCGCATGCCCTTGGATCAGCTTTGGAAACTCGAAGATCTTTGCAAGGGAGAGGTCGAGGTCAATCTGCGCGAACTCGATGACTGGGTGATGCTGCGCCCCGGGGGAATGCCGACCTACAACTTCGCCTGTGTGGTGGATGACCTGGAGATGCGCATCAGTCACGTGGTCCGCGGCGACGAGCATTTCATGAACGGCATCAAGCAGTCCGTTCTCTTTCATGCTCTCGATGCGAAGGCGCCGAAGTATGCGCACATCCCGCTGATCCTCGGCAAGAACGGCAAGAAGCTCAGCAAGCGGGACGCGGTCACCAACATCCTCGACTATCGGGACAAGGGCTACTTGCCGGAAGCCATCTTCAACTACATCTCCCTGCTTGGATGGAGCTTCTCCGGTGATCAGGATCTGTTCACGGTGGAGGAGATGTTGCAGCGATTCCGCATCGAGGACATCGGCGCCAGTGGTTCGAAGTTTGACGAGGAGAAGTTGCTCTGGATGAACGGCGAGTACATCCGCAAGCTCGAGCTTTGCGAGCTCCTAAGGCGGAGCCAGCCCCTGTTGCTCGCCGCCGAGATTCTGCCCGAAAGCGCCTTCGATCAATCTGCAGCGTACCTGAGAAATGCCCTCGCCTCTATCCGGGAGCGCATCAGCCTGCTCTCCGAAGTGCCCGAGAAGCTGGCCTATCTATTCGTGGATGCCCTCGAGCTGGACAAGGACGCGGAGAAGAAGCTGCGCAAGAACGAATCGGCTCCCCAGTGGTTGGCTGCCTATGCGGACCTGTTGGAGAAGAGCGATCTACCAGCCTCCTATCCTGCAGACCGTGGCGATGCGGATATCGCCTTTTCCTTGGCCAACAAGGGCGAGGATGGCGGCGAGTCAGGTCCCTGCATGAGTCCTGCCCAGCTGGAGCAGCAGGCGCGCGACTTCGCCGAGAGCATGGACGTGAAGTTCGGCCACTTTGTCCATCCGGTCCGTGCGGCGCTGAGCGGGACGACCAAGGGGCCGGGCCTCTTCGATATCGTCTTCTTGCTGGGTAAGGAGCGTTGTTGTCAGCGGCTGCGAGCTATCGCCGCCAGGCCCTGAGCCGCTCGAGAATCCAGGGGGCGATCTCTTCCTGTCGCGCTCGACTGCGAAAGATCCTCTCCATGTCACCGAGCACATCGCCTTCTTCGAAGAGAAGATCGGCGAGTTCCTGTTTCCTCGGGCCGGCCTCGATCACGTAGTACTGACGGAGTCGATAGTCCCAACGCAGCACCGGGTGGAGACAGTAGAGGCTCAGTCCGAGTACGAGGACTATCCAGCCGGCGGCGATGCTGCGGCTGAGCCGATCATGCTGGCTACGACCGCGATCGAGGAGGCAGAAGGTGAGGGCAAAGCCGGCGATCAGTCCGCCGATGTGCGCCGTGTTGCTGATGAATGGGATGATCCAGCCGATCAGCAAGTTGATGCCGATCAGCATGGGAATGCTGCGCGGGCCGAGGTAGTCGAGGAACTCCAGGTGGTGTCGCCCCTGGCGCATATTGATCGCCAGGGCCGCTCCAAACATGCCGAAGAGTGCGCCTGAGCCCCCGACCATGATGAGAGCCGGGTTGTTGAAGGTGACGGCGGTGACGGAGCCACCGAGGCTGGCGAAGACGTACAGGAGCAGAAACTTCCCGGTCTTCAATCGTTCTTCTAGCAGAGGGCCGAATTGGATCAGGCAGTACGAATTGAAGAGCAGGTGCAGCAGGCCGCCATGCAGAAAGGCATAGCTCAGTAGGCGCCAGGGCTCGCCGTCTTGGATGAGCAGACTCTGCGCGGCGCCGTACTCGATGAGTTTGCTGCTGCTGGGACTCATGGGGTCGGTGAGCACCGCCATCGTGATGTAGGCAACCAGGATGATGTAGGTTGCCGGGGTGCGGTCCGCCTGCTCGAGTAGGCTGCCTTGCCTCATGCCCGACCTCCCCGCCAGAGGGCGAAGCGGGCCTTGGCGCGGGCCAATGCTTCTTCGAGGGGATAGGCTCGGCCGGCTTCGGGCGGACGGGCAGCCTGCTGGAGAGCCGCCTTGGCCTCTTCGTGTCGCTCTTGGGCACGGAGCACGCGAGCTCGCAGGAGGGAGGATTCACGGTTGGCGCCGGCGATCGCTTCGAAGCGATTCACGGCCTCCAGTGCTTGTCCATCTTGGAGAAGCCGTTCAAAGCAGGTTGCGAGTTCGAGCAGGGCGCGGCCGAAAGCATGCTCCTCCTCCCGTTGCACGACGAAGAGGAGTTGTTCCACGGCCATGGGAAGCTGACCCAGGTGTCGATAGCAGCGGGCGAGGTAGTAGCGAGCCTTCAGGTTCTGTGCGTCGAGTTCTATGGCGCGGATGAGATGGGGCAGAGCGGCAGCCAAGTTGCCCATGTCGAAGCTGCAGCGGGCGATAAGGAGATGATCGTCGGCAGTTTCGAGATGCTTGAGCCGACTGCGGGCTGCCACGAGAGGGCCTTGATCGATGCTCATGCGAGTCCGCATTCGTCGCCACCAGAGACGGAGTCCAGGTACGAAGGGCGGGTAGGCGAGCAGCGCGAAGAGAGCGACTCCAAGGGAGAACCAGCCGACGGTTATCAAGCCGCGCCTGGCGAAGTAGGCGGCTTCTTCAGCCCACAGAGGTGAGTACCCGTCGATCAAGAGCAGCAGAAGCGGTGCGCTGGCCAGGGTCCACAGGAGGATGGCGAAGCTGCCGCGGATTCCAGTCTTCACGGGGGCGGTGGCCATGGGCGGGGACTATACGGGCCAGACGATCCAGCTCGCGGCGGAAGGGAAGTGCTGACGAAATTTCCCGAGGAGGGACGCCAATTGATATGGTCCCTCCTCCATATCTCTCGCAGCTCCTCCTCGATCGCCATGAGAACAGCCCTCCTCTCCCTGACCCTCTGCCTCGCGCAGCTCCCCGCCCAGGGCTTCGAGTTCTATCCTGGGGCCAAGTACGACCCAGCGGTGCCGACCATGCAATCCGTGAGTGGCCATGACTGGGGGGAGAAGATCTCCTCCCATGCCGAGGCCCTGCGCTATGTAGAGGCCCTGGCCGCCGCTTCCCCCCGGGTTCGACTCTTTGACTACGGAGAGAGCTGGCAGGGTCGCCGGCTCTGTTACATGGTGGTGGGCTCGGAGAGCAATCTGGGTCGGCTCGAGGAGATTCAGGCGGGGCTCGCCCGGCTGGCGGATCCCCGGGGGATGAGCGATGCGGACGCGGAGGAGTCCATAGAAAGCCTGCCGAGCGTGGTCTGGCTCGCCAACTCGGTGCATGGGGATGAGATCTCCGGCACGGATGCGGGCACCCTCACCGCCTATCATCTGGCGGCAGCCACCAACGACGAAGTGGCGCGGACTATTCTCGCCGAGAGTCTGGTGATCATTGATCCCATGGAGAATCCGGACGGTCGGGATCGCTTCGTGAATAACTATCGCAATACCAGGGGGCGCTGGGTCGATGCGGATCAGCAGGCCGCAGAGCACAGCCAGCCTTGGCCTGGCGGCCGGGTGAATCACTATCTCTTCGACATGAATCGGGATTGGTTCGCCATCAGTCAGCCCGAGACCGAGGGGCGAGTGCGCGAGTTCTTGCGCTGGTATCCCCAGGTCTACGTGGATCTGCATGAGATGGGATCCAACAGCAGCTACTACTTCGCGCCGCCGGCCGAGCCCCATAACGAGGAAGTTACCGCTGGGCAGCAGGAATGGTGGCAGACCTTCGGGCGCAACAATGCTCGTTGGTTTGACCGCATGCAGTTCGACTACTTCACCCGTGAAGTCTTCGACTCCTACTATCCCGGTTACGGTGATGGCTGGCCGACCTTACACGGCTCGATCGGGATGACCTACGAGCAAGCTTCCGTGCGCGGGCTCGCGGTGAAGCGCGATGACGAGACCATGATGCTCTACGCCGATAGCGTGCAGCGCCACTTCATCGCATCCATCGGCACCGCTGAAACCGCCGCCCGTGGCCGGACAGATCTGCTGCGCTACTTCTATGAGTATCGCCGGGATGCAGCCAAGGAGGGCAGTGAGGCGCCAATCAAGGAGTTCATCCTGGTGCCGGGGGCAGATCCGAGTCGGGTCAACCGCCTGGTGGGCCTTCTCGTCCAGCAGGGCATCGAAGTCAGGCGCGCCACGAATGCCTTCAGCCTCGGCCCGCTCGAGGACTACTACGGCGGCAAGCATGGCTCCAAGGATTTTCCCGCGGGCAGCTTTCTGGTGTCCTCGGCCCAGCCTGCCAAGCATCTGCTCTACACCTTGATGAACAAGGGCCAGGAGCTGGAGGAGAAGTTCCTCGCCGAGCAGATCCGTCGGCAGAAGAAGCGCTTGCCCGCGCAAATGTACGACATTACCGCCTGGTCTCTGCCCCTGCTCTTCGATGTCGAGGGGTACATGTCCGAGAGCGGGGCGAGCGGTAGCTTTGAGGTTCTTCAGGTTGGACCTGCGACGAACGGTCGAATCATCGGCGATCAGGCGCAGGTTGCTTACCTACTGCCCTGGGGTTCCCAGGCTGCGGCTCGTGCCCTTGCTAGCATGCACCGGACCGGGTTGCGCGCTTCCGTGGCCCACAAGTCCTTTACGATTCATGGTCGGGACTTTGCCCCGGGCGCCATCATCGTCAAGGTGAAGGACAACCCGGAGGATCTGCACGAGAAGCTGAGCGCCATTGCCGAGGATGCGGGAGTGGACTTCTATGCAACCGACACTTCCTGGGTGGAGAAGGGGGTGAACTTCGGCAGCAACAATGTGAAGCACCTTCCCAAGCCGAAGATCGCTTTGGTATACAACCGACCCACTAGTGCCAACTCGGTGGGCTGGACCCGCTACCTACTCGAGCAGGTCTATGGCTATCCGGTTACTCTGCTCAATGGCCAGAACCTCGCCGGCGCAGACTTGAACAAGTACAACGTCCTGGTCATCCCGGAAACCCGTGGCGGTTCCACTCTCGATCCAGCGGTTGCTCGGATCAAGACCTGGATACGTGCTGGCGGCACCCTGATCGCCCTCGGATCCACCACGCAATGGCTTACCAGTGAAAAGGTCGGTCTCCTGTCGAGCGAGCGCGAATACAAGCCCAAGCCCAAGGACAAGAAGGACAAGTCGACGGACGAGTCGAAGGCGGAGGAGGGCAAGGCCGGCGAGGAGCCGACGGAAACCAAAGCCGCCGAACCCGATGCGGAGAAGGCTGCCGCTGCCGAAGAGGAGAAGGAGGCGGCCGAGAAGTTCGATTTGGAGAAGGCGATTCAGCCGGAGAAGGAACTCCCTGCCGGCACTCCTGGGGCCATCCTCAAGGTGAACCTGGACACGGAGCATTGGTTGGCCTTCGGCTACGACGAGGACACGAATGTCTTGGTTAGCAGCCGCAACATCTACAAGCCGGTGACTCTCGATCGCGGTCGCAATGTGGGCGTCTACGCCAAGGAAGAGGAGTTGGTCCTGAGCGGCTTTGTTTGGGAAGACTCCAAGTCCCATTTCGCGCAGAGGGCCTTCCTGGTGCATCAGTCCCATGGCCGCGGTCAGGTGGTCGCTTTCGCTGAAGACCCCAATTACCGGGCCTTCTGTGATGGGCTCAACCTGCTGTTTATGAACGGCGTCTTCTTCGGTCCGGCCGAGAAGTAGGCCGGACGGAGAAAGGCGCCAGCTTAGGGTCGATCAGCTCGGCTCTTCGCCCCGTAGGCAGGCGGCTGCATCAGCGGCGCTTACTGCGTTGATGTACATGTCACCGCCGAGCTCCAGGCCTGCCAGGAAACCGACCCTGGGCTGCAGTTCCATGTGCCAGCGAAAGTCCGTACCCGGCACCCGGTGTAGATAGGAGTTGAGTGCCGGGGCATCGAAGGCCCGATCCACCGCCCCGTAGAGCGCGGCCATGGTCTCTGCAAGGTCCTGATCGAACTCCGCTGCCATGAACTCGCTGTCCTCGTCGATGGGCAGGAGCCAGGTCTCGAAGGGCAGCTTGGGGTGGCGCGGGCAGAGCACCACGTGCTGTCGGCCAGCGTGGATCAGCCGACCTTCGCTCTCTGCCCCGGCGATCTCCTGCTGAGGTCGGTAGCCGCGCTCCTGCTCTGCGAGTTCCATCTCGAGTCTGGGCGGCAGGATCGGCAGGCCAAGCATCTGCGAATGGTTGTGGGCGATGGATGCGCCGCCACCGCGACCGACGTTCTTGAAGAGGAAGGCCACGCGCACCGCCGGGTCCGCTTCCATCGCGCTCAGCCGACGACGATAGATCGGCAAGGCGTCCTGCCATAGCTCAGCATCCAGTTCTCCCGGGTGGATCAAGTGCTCGTTGCCTTCGACGATGACTTCGTGCCAGCTTGCCGCTGGATAGAGATTCTCGAAGCAGCGCAGGGTCCAGCTATTGACTCCCGCATCCGCTCCTCCCGGTCGATGGGCATCGATCTCTTTGGGAGTGCGATGCTCCCGGTCAGGACAGAAGGGGCAGTCCTGGTCCATATTCTCCGACTTGGTGAGAATCGGCCGGCCCCGGCGGCCTGGTGCGACGAGGATCGGACGCCCGGTACTCGGATCGATCACGATACTATGCTGCTCGTCCATTCAGCTTCTGCCTTGCCTCTGAGTGCAATAGTCCCGCATCAGAGGACGGACAGTTTGCTGGCACCAGGGAAGACCCGCCGCGGGCTGGGAAGGTCCGGCGAAGTCTCGTCAAAGCCGTGGACCTGGTAGCGGCAGTGCAGGCGCAACTCCCGGCAGCCTGGCGGCACGAGGAGAAAGCGCTTGCCTGCGGAGAAGGATTCTTGCAGATCCGCGGGTTCGGTCCTGAGCTCATAGACCGTGAGATCCTGACGCGAGGCCGGCACTTCGATGGGGCCAGCTGGCTGGCTCGAGAACTCGTAGCTGGCACGGACCTCGTATTCGATCGACTGCGGGTAAGCGCCATCGGGAAGAGTCGAGCAGCCAGAGAGAATCAGAATGCTGGTCGCGAGCGCTTGCTGGCGTATTCTCGTCATCATGTTGGGCGGTATCGCCGTGTCTGGAAACCTACTCTGCCTCACGCACACGGATGCGCGTGGCCTGGTCTTGCTCGTGGACTTGGACGAGAAGCGTTTGGCATCTCGTTGGTCCTTTGCGGGACCCGATGGAGGATACGCGGACGCGGCGGGGGTTGCCATGGATGCGGCCTACAACATTTTTGTCGCCGATACCCGCAACGATCGAGTGCGCCGATTCTCACCCTTCGGCAAAGAGTATGCGAGTCTCGGTGAAGTCCCGGATCGCGCCACGGGAGCGGTCAGTCGCGATCGTGCGGGGATCTTGGACCGGCCGCACGCAGTGGCCATCCACGCTGATGTGATCTATGTAAGTTGCGGCGATCGAAAGCTGGTTCGCGGCGTGCAGCGCTTTGGACCCTCTGGCAAAGCGGTCAGGCATCTCTCGTCCTGTGGTGAGAACGAGGGTCGCTTCGGGGCACCACGTGGCATCTATGCCGGGGAGGAGGGCATCTTCATCGCCGATTTTCTTCACGGCGCCATCCAGCGCTTCGAAATCAGTGGCCGCTTCATCAGCGAGTTCACCAGTGCCAGGCAGCATGACGAAGCCAGTCGCCCAGTGGCGGTCATGCCCATCAGCGGTGGCGATCTCCTCGTCGTTGACCAGGGCGATCATCCGGGGCTGTACCGCTTCAGCGTCGGCGGGGAGCCCAAGCCTCTGGCCGAAGTCGAATCCATGAATCTGCAGGATCCAAGCGACCTGGCCATGGATGCCAAGGGCAGGATCTATATCCTGGACCGAGCCTGTGAGCGGGTGCAACGCTTGCATCCGGACCTGAGCTTCGATGAGCTCGTGGTCGATCTCGCCGAGGTGAGTCTCGAAGATTGATATGGTAGAAGCGAGCGATGGAGGGGGACCCAAGTCAGGCCTGCGCGCCTTCGACATTGGTTGCGTCGTTACCGGCGGAATAATCGGCGTCGGTATCTTCTTTACACCGGCTCGTGTCGCTGCCGCTGTTGATACTCCCGCCCAGGTCATCACGGTTTGGTGCCTCGGTGGATTGGTCGCCATGCTTGGCGCCATCGTCTTTGCCGACCTCAGCAAACGCGTTCCCGGGCACGGCGGTACATTCGTCTACATTCACGAAGCCTTCGGTCGACTGCCCGCCTTTCTCTATGGCTGGGCCAACTGGCTGGTGATTCAGTCCGGCGCTCTGGGGGTGATCGGGTTGATCTGCGTCGACTACCTCTACGTGATCTTGCACGGCGACTCTTTGGCGGTGGGCCCGGGTATGCGGGTCGCACTGGCTGCAGGCCTGATCGCACTCTTCACTGTGCTCAATGCCCTTGGCCTGCGCGTTGGCAGGCCCATGCAGAACGCACTCACCGTGGCCAAGACCCTGGCAGTCTTTCTCCTCGTGCTCATTGCCCTCTTCAGCGAAGGGGAGGGCTTCAAAGAGAGCGCCCTCAGTCAGTCCGAGAGTCCGGCCCGCAGTTGGTTGTCAGTTCTCGCAGTATCCATCTTGCCGGTGCTCTTCGCCTACGGTGGTTGGCAGCAAGGTAGCTTCCTTGCCGGGGCAGCACGGAATCCTCAGCGTGACGTTCCCCTGGGCATAATCGGCGGCACCATCGTGGTGGTCATCGCCTATATCGCGATCAACCTGAGCTTTCTGAATCTGCTCGGTTTCGAAGCTGCCGCCCAGTCCAAGACCATCGGTGCCGACGCCGCACGTGCTGCCTTGGATCCACTGGGTTATGGGGAGATGGCGGCGCGCATCTTTGCCGGCATGGTGGTGATCTCCGCCTTGGGCATTCTCAATACCATCTGTATGGCGCCGCCGTACGTCCTCCATGCCATGGCGAAGAAGGGTCTCTTCTTTGCCGCGGCGGGCCGGCTTGATCCGCGCTTTGGCAGCCCCATGCTCGGGGTGATCGTGCAGGGTGGCTGGGGAATCGTGCTGCTCCTTGGCGCCTACATGATCTTCGAGGAGGGCTCCACTCATGCCCTGGATGTGCTGCTCACCGGTGTGGTCTTCGTCGACTGGATCTTCTTTGCGCTCTGTGCCTACGCTCTTCTCCTCCTGCGTCGCCGCGAGGGAAGTCCCCTCGTCTCGCTGGCCGGCCTCGCTTCCGTACTCTTTGCTGTCCTGGCAACCGCTATCACGGTGGGGGCGGTTTCGACCAGCTGGGAGGGTTCAATCCCGGGCTTGCTGGTCTGTCTGGCGGGGGGTTTGGCCTTCCTGCTGATGAAGAAGGGTGCCAGGGAGGGCTGAATTGCTCCTGGACTGCCCTTGCCGAATCACGTCTTGAATTGCTGCCAATGCGCGCTAGCGTCCCTGTCCCCTGGCGGGGTAGCTCAGTTGGTTAGAGCGAAGGCTTCATAAGCCTTAGGTCACCGGTTCAAGTCCGGTCCCCGCTACCATTTCTTCACCCTGTTGAAGTAGATGTCGGAGGTCTCGAAGTGGAAGACGTGGTTGCGCCTGTCCTGCCAAGTCACATAGACGAAGGCGGCTGAAATCGCCATCTGAGTAGATCCGGAACTGTCAGCTCCAGGCGTGTCCGTATCCAAGCGAATATCAGGGGGCAGCCAGGTAACTCCGCCGTCTAGTGACTGGTTGAAGTAGATGTCGTTGAGGCCGTTGCGGTGATCGGACCACGTCACATACACGGAGTTTCCCGATGCCGCGATCTTTGGAAACCCGGAATCGGCCACCCCTGGCATGTCCGTATTCAGCCGAATGTCTGCAGGAAGCCAGGTGGCTCCGCCGTCCAGTGAACGGTTCAAGTAGTTGTCGGACTGGCCGTGCCGGAATTCTCTCCACGTGACATAGATTGAGTTGTCCGATACTGCGATTTCGGGACTTCCGGAACTACTTGCTCCTGGTGGATCTGTATCCAGACGAATATCAGAGGTCATCCAGGTGGCTCCGCGGTCTAGTGAACGATTCAAGTAAATGTCTCCTGCACCGTTTCGGAAATCTTCCCACGTAACGAAGACAGAATCGCCAGAGGTTCCGATTCGAGGCGCCCGGGCGGAGACAAATCCAGGCGGTTGCTTGTCCAGTCGAATGTCAGAATTGAGCCAGGTCGCTCCACCGTCGAGTGAACGATTGAAGTAGACATTCGTGGTGCTGGTAAAGAGGTTCTCTACGCGGCGATCCTCCCAGGTCACAAAGACGGTGTCGCCTGATGCTGCGATCTGAGGGACCAAAGAACCAGCCACTCCTGGCATATCAGTGTCCAGCCGAATGTCAGAGGACAACCAAGTGACTCCGCCGTCGATTGAACGATTGAAGTAGATGTCGGACTTGCCGTTGCGGCGATCCTCCCAGGTCACAAAGACGGTGCTGCCTGATGCCGCGATCTGAGGATTGCTGGAAGAACCCAGTCCTGGCATGTCAGTGTCCAGCCGAACGTCAGGGTACAGCCAAAGGAGTCCGCCGTCTGGTGAACGATTGAAGTAGATGTCGCGTAGACCGTTGCGGCCATCCTCCCAAGTCACATAGACGGAGCTTCCCGCGGCCGCAATCTGAGGATTCCAGGAAGAACCCGTCCCTCGCATGTCCGTATCCACGCGAAAGTCAGAGAGCAGCCATGTGACTCCACCGTCAAGTGAACGATTGAAGTAGATGTCGCCCAGGCCGTTGCGAGAATCCCGCCAGGTCACAAAAACCTTGTCATCTGATGCTGCGATCTTAGGGCCCCAAGAACTAGCCGCTCCTGGCATATCAGTATCCAGGCGCACATCCGGCGGCGTAAAATCGATCACGCCTTCGTTGGCATTCGACATGACTGCGCCAAGGCCAGGTACGTCAGGGTCCAGGACAAAGATCTGCTGAACGAAGGAGCGCCCGATCCAATCTGAAGTACTCGGCACCGTGGCATCCCAGGTAGCTGTACCTCCTGCGATCACCAGACCAACCGACCAGCGAACATCGGTGTACAGGAAGCAATTCGGCATTCCCGCAGGGGAGAGTTCCAGAGGCAGGTTGAAGGCGCCCCAATTCGTGGTTGACATACCGAAGAGCCCTACAGCTATCCCGTTTGCCGAACCGTTTGTGAGTTCTACTGAGAAGG